>NZ_JBHXNW010000003.1:83335-118062 GCF_042717365.1 Streptomyces sp. NPDC058534 | reverse complement strand
GGCCCGGGGGTGAGACCCGGGCCACGACCACCGCTCAGGGGGTGTGCCGGACGGCGTTCGCGAGGATCGCGTCGCGCATGTAGGCGGCGAGGCCCGGCCCCGCGGCGTCGATGTTCCGCGTGAACCGTTCGTCCGAGACGTACATGTCGCCCAGGCAGGTGTGCATCTCGTACCCGCAGTCGTAGTGGTTGCGGGCGATCCCCTGCCGGTGGTCCTCGGCGGCGTCCATGGCCGCCTCGGAGTCGGCGGGCTCACCGGCGTCCATCAGGGCGACGAAGCGCCGGGTGAGCTCGTCGGCCTCGTCCTGGATGCGCTGCCAGTCCTCCTTGGTGTACGAGGCGGTCTTCTGCCGCGACTGGCGGTAGGCGTCGGTGCCGCCCCAGCGTTCCCGGACCTCCTCCTCGTACTGGTCGGGGTCGAAGTCGCCGAAGACCTCGAACTTCTCCTCCGGCGTGAGGTTGATTCCCATGCTGCGTGCCTCCATGGCCTGCTCCACGGCCGCCGCCATCTTCTCCAGCTTCCCGATCCGGGCGGTCAGCAGCTCGTGCTGGCGGCGCAGGTGCGCGCGCGGGTCCGCGGCCGGGTCGTCGAGCAGGGCGGCGACCTCGTCGAGCGGGAAGCCGAGCTCTCGGTAGAACAGGATCTGCTGCAGCCGGTCGAGGTCGGCGTCGCTGTAGCGCCGGTGGCCCGCGTGGCTGCGCTCGCTGGGTACGAGCAGGCCGATGTCGTCGTAGTGGTGCAGGGTGCGCACCGTCACCGCGGCGAAGCCCGCGACCTGTCCCACGGAGTAGCTCACTTCCGCTCCCTTCTCTGACACCGTCCACGCTGCCGCCTCACGTGACGTGAGGTGCAAGCCCGGTGCGGCCCCGGGTGCGGGGCCGGGGGCCCCGGCCTACCGTCGGTTGCATGTCTCTGCACAAGGGTCCCCGACCGTCCCGCGACGACGATCGTGACCGGCGCCGGCTCGCCGTGAACCCCTTCCACGCGGCCGCGAACCCGCTCGGCGGCATGACCGAGGCCCCGCCCGCCCACCGCCTCCCCGACGCCCCGCTGCCGCCGGAGAGCGCGTACCGGCTGGTCCACGACGAGCTGATGCTGGACGGCAACGCGCGGCTGAACCTGGCCACCTTCGTCACCACCTGGATGGAGCCGCAGGCCGGGGTGCTGATGAGCGAGTGCCGGGACAAGAACATGATCGACAAGGACGAGTACCCGCGCACCGCCGAGCTGGAACGGCGCTGTGTGGCGATGCTCGCCGACCTGTGGCACGCGCCCGACCCGTCGACGACCGTGGGCTGCTCGACAACCGGGTCGAGCGAGGCGTGCATGCTGGCCGGGATGGCGCTGAAGCGGCGCTGGGCGCTGCGCAACGCCGACCGGTATCCGGGGGCGCGGCCCAATCTGGTGATGGGCGTGAACGTCCAGGTCTGCTGGGACAAGTTCTGCAACTTCTGGGAGGTGGAGGCGCGGCAGGTGCCCATGGAGGGCGACCGCTTCCACCTCGACCCGCAGGCCGCCGCCGAGTTGTGCGACGAGAACACGATCGGTGTCGTCGGCATCCTGGGCTCCACCTTCGACGGTTCCTACGAGCCGATCGCCGACCTGTGCGCCGCCCTGGACGCCCTCCAGGAGCGCACCGGCCTCGATGTCCCGGTACACGTCGACGGGGCGTCGGGCGCCATGGTCGCGCCGTTCCTCGACGAGGACCTGGTGTGGGACTTCCGGCTGCCGAGGGTCGCCTCGATCAACACGTCGGGGCACAAGTACGGGCTGGTCTACCCGGGCGTCGGCTGGGCGCTGTGGCGGGACTCGGCCGCGCTGCCCGAGGAGCTGGTCTTCCGGGTCAACTACCTGGGCGGCGACATGCCGACCTTCGCGCTGAACTTCTCCCGGCCCGGCGCGCAGGTGGTGGCGCAGTACTACACCTTCCTGCGGCTGGGCCGGGAGGGCTACCAGGCGGTGCAGCAGACCGCGCGGGACATCGCCCGCGGGCTCGCCGAACGGGTCGAGGCGCTCGGTGACTTCCGGCTGCTCACGCGCGGCGACCAGTTGCCGGTGTTCGCCTTCACGACCGCCGACGGCGTGACGGCGTACGACGTCTTCGACGTCTCGCGGCGGCTGCGGGAGGGCGGCTGGCTGGTGCCGGCGTACACCTTCCCGCCGCACCGCGAGGACCTGTCCGTGCTGCGCGTGGTGTGCCGCAACGGCTTCTCCACCGACATGGCGGACCTGCTCCTGGACGACCTGGAGCGACTGCTGCCGGACCTGCGCCGGCAGTCGGGGCCGCTGACCCGGGACAAGGGGGCGGCGACCGGCTTCCACCACTAGGGGTGTCGTTCACCGGCTGAGGCGCGCGAACCTCCCCACGGCCAGCGGGAAGAACACCACGAGCAGGGCCAGGGGCCAGGCGACGGCCGCCCACACGTGGCCGGACTCGCCGCCGGGGCCGCCGAACAGGTCGCGTACGGCGGTGGCGGTCTGGGACATCGGGTTCCACTGGACGACCGTGCCCAGCCAGCCGGGCATGGAGTCGGGCGTGGCGAAGGCGTTGGAGAGGAAGCCGACCGGCCAGACCAGGATCTGCACCGCCTGCACCAGCTCCGGCTTCCCGGCCACCAGAGCCAGGAAGATGCCGATCCACAGCATGGCGAAGCGGAAGAGCAGGAGCAGGCCGACTGCGCCCAGGAAGGCGCCGGGGCCGCCGTTGGCCCGCCAGCCGAGCGCGTACCCGACCGCGATCAGCACCGTGAGCCCGAGGGCCGACTGGAGCATGTCGGCGGCGGAACGGCCCACCAGGACGGCGCCGTTGGTCATCGGCAGGGAGCGGAAGCGGTCGACGACGCCCTTGTTGAGGTCCTGGGTGACGGCGATCATGGTGCCCTCCAGGCCGAACGCCATGGTGAGCGCCAGCATCCCGGGGACCAGGTAGTCGACGTAGTCACCGCTCACGCCCCGGCCGCCGCCGACCAGGTAGCCGAACATCAGCAGCAGCATGACCGGGAAGACCAGGTTGACGACTATGGTCACCGGCTGCCGCGCCCAGCGGGCCAGCTCCCGGCGGGTCATGGTCCAGGAGTCGGTCAGGGCGTAGGTCATGGGCTTCGGGTTCGGGACGGTGCTCGTGCTCACACGGCCTCCTTCGTGCGGTCGCGGTCGGTCAGGTGCAGGAACACCTCGTCCAGGGTGGGCCGGCGCAGTGCCACGTCCTCGGCCTCCAGACCCGCCTCCTCCAGCGCCCGTACGACGCCGGAGAGGGCCGCCATGCGGTCGGTGACCGGGGCGCTGAGCAGCCGGCGGTCGGGGTCGACGCGGACGCCGGTGAGCGGCAGCAGGGCGACGGCGGCGCCGAGTTGGCCGGCGTCGCGCAGGACGACGTCGACGCGGTCGCCGCCGATGGCGGCCTTCAGCTCGTCGGCCGTGCCGTCGGCGACGACCCGGCCGGCGTCGACGACGGAGATGCGGTCGGCGAGCTGGTCGGCCTCCTCCAGGTACTGGGTGGTGAGCAGGACCGTCGTACCGCCGCCGACCAGGGAGCGGACCGAGTCCCAGACCTCGGCGCGGCCGCGCGGGTCGAGGCCGGTGGTCGGCTCGTCCAGGAAGAGCACCTCCGGTTCGGTGATCAGGGACGCGGCGAGGTCAAGGCGGCGCCGCATGCCGCCGCTGTAGGCGCTGACCGGTTTGCGTCCGGTGTCGGTCAGTTCGAAGCGCGCGAGCAGTTCGTCGGCACGCGCGCGTGCCCGCCGGGCGCCCAGGTGGTGGAGGCGGCCGAACATCTCCAGGTTCTGCCGGCCGCCCAGTTCCTCGTCGAGTGCCGCGTGCTGGCCGAGCAGGCCGATGCGCAGCCGTACGGCGTACGCCTCGGTGGCGACGTCGTGCCCCGCCACCTCGATCCGGCCCGCGTCGGGCCGCAGCAGGGTGGACAGGATGCGGACCAGCGTCGTCTTGCCCGCGCCGTTCGGGCCCAGCACGCCGTGCACCGTGCCGCGCGTGACCGTGAGGTCGAGTCCGTCCAGCGCGTCCTTGTTGCCGTACTTCTTGCGTGCCCCTTCGACGGTGATCGCCGCGTCGGCCACTGCCACTCCCCTCGCTAGCCAAATTTGACTACTCCACCAAAGTAACGCGTCGCGCATGGTTGGTCAAACTTGATTAGCTGGCGCCTCCGTCGTTTCCGTAGTACGGACGCCCCGTCGCGAACGGATTCTCCTCGCCCTCCGCCAGCACCCCGACGAACGGGTCGCCCTCGCCGGCGAAGGTGTACGCGCCGCCCCGGACGCGTTCGATGAGCCCGCGGGTCCACTCGGCGCCGGTGTCGGCCGAGTGGACCCAGAAGTTCATGATCTCGCCGATGTGCCCGAGCTGGCCCGGCCCCTCCTCGGGCGTGTAGTACTCGGTGACGGCGCCCCGCCATTCCTCGATCTTCCGCACCCGTTCCTCCAGCAGCGCGAGGGCCTCCTCGCGCGGGAGGTCGACCATGAAGCCGAGCGCCGCGGTGAGCACGTCCGGCCGCTGGTCGTAGGCGGTGAGATACGCGCGCAGCAGGGTGAGGTACTCCTCGGTGCCCTCCTCGGTGACCTCGTACTCCACGCGCGGCGGCCCGCCCGCCGTGGACGGCGCGATCTCGTGCGCGAGCAGCAGCCCCTGCTTCGCCATCTGCTTCAACGCGTGGTAGATCGAGCCGGGCTTGGCGTTGGACCACTCGTGCGCGCCCCAGTACTCCAGGTCGTTGCGCACCTGGTAGCCGTGGGCCCGCCCGTGCTGACGCACGGCGCCGAGCACGAGGAGACGGATCGCTGACATGGGGTCCAGATTAGGGGCCGGCGGCATCGGCTCAGGCGCCGGTGCGGTGTCCGGCCCACTGGCAATCGCCTCTTCGGGTCACACGTCCCTCCGCGTCGCTTCGAGCAGCGCGCGGCGGGCTCTGTCGTGCGGTACCGATGGCTCCGTGTGCCCCAGAGTCCGGTCCCGCTCCAGCCGGGCAACGGCGAGGGCGTCCTCCAGGTCCGCCAGTTCCGCAGGCGAGAGGAGTACGGCTGCCTGCGCGTCGCCGTTGGTCAATGTGATGCGCTCGCGCTGGGCTGCCCGGCGCACAAGCTGCCCGAGCATGCCTTGCGCCTCCGCGATGGGATACGTAGCAGACATGCACCCAGTGTGCGCCAGGATGCATGTCCACGACGCCGGCTTTACGCCCCCGGCGGACCCTCAGAACGGAAAGCCGCTGCGGCCGTGCTGTACCGAGATCCACTTCTGGGTGGTGAAGGCGTCCAGCATCGTATCGCCGTTGAGGCGGCCGATGCCCGAGTGCTTCTCGCCGCCGAAGGGGACGATCGGCTCGTCGTGCACGGTGCCGTCGTTCACGTGGAACATGCCGGTGTCGATCTGCTTGGCGAAGTTCACGCCGCGCTCGATGTTCCCGGTGTGCACGGCGCCGCTCAGGCCGTACGGGGTGTCGTTGACGAGGCGTACGGCCTCCTCCTCGCCGTCGAAGGGGACCAGGAAGGCGACCGGGCCGAAGACCTCCTGGCGCAGCAGTGCGGAGTCGGCGGGCAGGCCGGTCAGGACCGACGGCTCGACCAGGTTGTCCGTGACCGTGCCGCGCACCAGGGCGGTGGCGCCCTCGGCGAGCGCCTGCTCGACCACGCCGGAGACCGCGTCCGCCTGGGAGGAGTTGATCACCGGGCCGATGACGGTCGACGGGTCGCGCGGGTCGCCGGTCTTGAGGGTCCGGACCTTGGCGACGAACTTCTCGGTGAACTCGTCCGCCACCGCGCGGTCGACCAGCACGCGGTTGGCCGCCATGCAGACCTGGCCCTGGTGGACGTACCGGCTGAAGACCGCGGCGTCGACCGCGTAGTCGACGTCGGCGTCGTCGAGGACCACCAGGGCGCTGTTTCCGCCGAGTTCGAGGACCGAGCGCTTGAAGTTCGCGGCGCAGACGGTGGCCACGTGGCGGCCGACCTGGTCCGAGCCGGTGAAGGAGATGACCTTGGGGACCGGGTGCTCGATGAAGGCGTCCCCGATCTCCGCGATGTCGGTGACGACGACGTTCAGCAGGCCGCCGGGGAGTCCCGCGTCCTCGAAGAGCTTCGCGACCAGGGTGCCGCCGACGATCGGCGTGTTCTGGTGCGGCTTGAGGACGACGCCGTTGCCCAGGGCGAGGGCGGGGGCGACCGACTTCAGCGAGAGCAGGAAGGGGAAGTTGAAGGGGCTGATGACGCCCACGACGCCGACCGGCACCCGGTAGACGCGGTTCTCCTTGCCGTCGACCGGGGACGGGATGATCCGGCCCTCGGGGCGCAGCGCCAGGTGGACCGCCTCGCGCAGGAACTCCTTGGCGAGGTGCAGTTCGAAGGCGGCCTTCAGACGGGTGCCGCCCAGCTCGGCGACGATCGCCTCGCTGATCTCCTCCTCGCGCTCCTCCACCAGGCGCAGCGCCTTCTCGAACACCCCGCGGCGCGTGTACGGGTTCGTCGCGGCCCACTGCTTCTGCGCGCGCTCGGCGGCCCGGTAGGCGGCGTCGACCTCGTCGGCCGTGGCTATGGTGACCGAGGCCAGCTTCTCGTTGTCGTACGGGTTGAAGTCGATGATGTCCCAGGAGCCGGTGCCCGGGCGCCACTCGCCGTCGATGTACTGCTGGGCGAGGTCGGTGAAGTACGACGACATGAGATCCCTCAATCCCCTGAGCTGCCGCAGCCGGAGCGGGCCGCCTGAATGGGCGTCATCGTACTTATGTTTTACGAGAGTTGGAGGAGCCCCCGGAGAAGGTCGCGGCTCTCGTCCGGACCCGGACTGTCCTGCTGGAGTTCCTTCAGCGCCGCCTCGTACTGGGTGACGTCCTCGTGCTTGTCGAGGTAGAGCGCGCTGCTGAGCTGCTCCAGGTAGACGACGTCCGACAGGTCGGACTCGGGGAAGCTGAGGAGCGTGAACGCGCCACTCTCGCCGGAGTGTCCGCCGAAGCCGAACGGCATGATCTGGAGCCGCACATTGGGGCGTTCGGACATCTCGATCAGGTACTGGAGCTGTCCGCGCATCACCTCGCGGTCGCCGTAGGGACGGCGCAGGGCGGCCTCGTCCAGGACGATGTGGAACTCGGGCGCGTTCTCCGCGACGAGGTACTTCTGCCGCTCCAGGCGGAGCGCGACACGCCGCTCGACGTCCGCCGCGCCGGCGCCCTTCATGCCGCGCCGGACGACCGCGCGGGCGTATTCCTCGGTCTGCAGCAGGCCGTGCACGAACTGCACCTCGTACACCCGGATCAGCGAGGCGGCGCCCTCCAGGCCCACATAGGTGGGGAACCAGCTGGGCAGCACGTCGGAGTAGCTGTGCCACCAGCCCGCGACATTGGCCTCCTTGGCCAGCGAGAGCAGGGAGGTGCGCTCCTGCTCATCCGTGATGCCGTACAGCGTCAGCAGGTCCTCGACGTCCCTCGTCTTGAAGCTCACCCGGCCCAGCTCCATCCGGCTGATCTTCGATTCGGAGGCGCGGATCGAGTAGCCCGCCGCCTCCCGCGTGATCCCCCGCGTCTCACGCAGTCGCCTGAGTTGTGATCCGAGCAGCATGCGCCGCACCACCGATCCGGGCTCTCCCGCGCTCACGTTCGCCAGCCTCCCCAACCGTCTTCAGGGGCCGAAGTCTGCCACTAAAACACTCCGAGCAGTACTCGTCCGGTTACGGAAACGGAATCGAGCCAAAGGAAACGCACAGGATCATGCAGGCGGTGATCCGAAACCGGTCGTCGCCGGAGATGAAGGGGAGGCGAAAATGACGGAAAAATTGCCCAACAAGCGGTACGGGCAGGTCCATTTCGGTCACGTGCACGTGCATCTGCCCTTGCATCTGCGGTACGCATCCGAAACCATGGTCCCGCACCACCGCGCCGCATCGCTACGACCGCGAACTCCCGGGAGTGCCTCGCATGGGGACGAATGGATCGACCATGCTCGAGCCGTTACGGCAGGGCCTTCCGCCACTCGACCCCGCGGCCGTATCCAACGCCGCCTCCTGCGCCCTCCCGCCACGTTTCGAAGCGGTGCGCGAGGCCCGGAGATTCACCCGCAGAACGCTCGACGGCTGGGACGCGGGCGACTGCTTCGACGACGTCTGCCTGGTGGTCTCCGAACTCGTCACCAACGCCCTGCGCCACGCGCTGCCGGCGGACACCCCCCGGCACGGCGAGCACAACGGCCCCGTCCGGCTGCACCTGATGCGCTGGACCGAGCGGCTGGTGTGCGCGGTGCGCGACCCCAGCCACGACAGTCCGGTGGCCCGCGAGACGGACGACTTCTCGGCGGAGTCGGGCCGCGGCCTCTTCCTCGTCGACTCCTTCAGCGACAGCTGGGGCTGGCACCCGCTCGCCGGGACGCTCAACGGCAAGGTCGTCTGGGCCCTGTTCCGGCTCCCGCGGCCCTGCGAGGGGGCGGACCCGACCTACGGATGACGCTGCACCGCGACGCCTTGCCGCGTCGCGGTTCTACGCGTGTCACGCGTCGGGTGCCACGTGTCAGCTCGCGTCAGCTCGTGACCAGGTGGTCGAACTCGCCGTCCTTGACGCCGAGCAGCATGGCCTCGATCTCGGCGCGCGTGTAGACCAGCGCGGGTCCGTCGGGAAAGCGGGAGTTGCGCACCGCGACCCCTCCGTCGGGCAGCCGCGCGAACTCCACGCAGGACCCCTGCGAGTTGCTGTGCCGGCTCTTCTGCCAGGCTGCGTCGTGCAGCTGCGTGGCGGCCATGCCGTTGTACACGCCGGACACGCGGTCAACGTCGTACACGTCGTGGTCCACAGGTCGCTCCCCGGTGGTGCACTGGCTGATGTGGCCATTGATGCAGTGGTCAACTGATCCGGATCATAACCCGTTCACGTGCTGATGCATGAGCAAATGCACGTGCACGCGGGGTGTTCCTGCGGTTACAGCCTTGACGGCCGCTTTACCCGAAAGCCCTTGCTCTCATGGACGCCCACTGCGGAGCAGACGTTCCCCGTTTGCCCCCGAATTCCTGGAACATGCAACAACATGCAACAGCGCCGGACGGGCGGGTGGACATGGGGTCAGACCTCCAGGAGGGTGTCGAAGCCGGACGGCAGTTGCTCCCAGGCGGCCCGCCCGGCGGCGTACTCGGCGTCGGTCGGCAGGCAGGACTCCAGGATCGGGCCAGGCCGTCGCCGTCGAGGCCGGGAGACGTGAAGACCAGGTGCCGGCAGCGGTCGCCGTGCTCGGGGTGCCAGTCCAGCGCGGCGGCGGCACGGCGCACCGGCGGCACCAGGTCCCAGGCGGCGTCGGGCAGCGAGGCGAGCCACGGCCCCGCCCCCTCCACGCACAGCGCCCCGTCCGCGGCGTCCCAGTGCGGCAGCGTGTCCGCCTTGTCGGCCAGCCAGAACCGGCCCCGGCTGCGGGCGGAGGCACAGGTCAGGTCCTCCAGCGCGGCGTACAACCGCCCCGGGTGGAAGGGTCGGCGGCGGTGCCAGACCAGCGTGGTGACGCCGTGCGCGTCGGCCTCGGGGGGCAGCAGGGCGCAGGCGGGGTGCTGGGCGGCGGCCGCGGCCTCCACGTCGAAACCGGCGAGGGCGGCGCGGGCCAGCGCCGAGGGCGGGGCGGGCGGGGTTCCGGGGGCGGCGACGGTGCTGTGGTCACCGAGGCCGGGGCTGTGGTCTCCGGGGCCGGGGCTGTGGCCACCGAGGCCGTGGCTGTGGTCACCGGGGCCGATCGGCACCCGGAGGGCCGTCGGATGCAGCTGGGCCAGCAGCTCGTGGTCCTCGTCGTCGGCCTCCGGTGAGCCGGGCGGGGAGTCGGCCAGGGCGAGGACGGGGGCGTACTCCAGCTGCCGCGCGAAGGTGTCGGCGACGGTGCGCTGGTCGGTGGCCGCCGCGGCGAGGCTGCCCTCGGCGAGGTCGTCCCCGTTGCCCAGGTACGGCAGCACCAGGGCCGGGTCCACGGCGGTGATCACGCCGGTGACGGTGAAGCCGCCGGCCGTCACCACCTCAGCCATGGCCTTGGGCTCGACGGAGTCCCACAGCTCGACCACCGCCAGCGGGGTGCCGCCGGCGTCCGCAAGCCGGATCAGCTCGGGGACGAGGTCCTCGCGCAGGGCGCAGCAGGCGCAGTCGTTGACGAGGGGCGCCTCGCCGGCGGAGAGGATGCCGGTGGCGTCCCGCACGGTCCGTACGACCGTGCCCGCGGCGGCCGTCGCCAGGTCGTGGTGGAGGGCGACGCTGCCGGGCACGTCGGCCAGCAGCCGCGCCACGGTCGCCCGGCGGGCCTCGGCGTGCAGCCCGCCGACGATCACCACCGGCAGCACCGGGCGGTCCGGGCCGCCCATGCCCCGCCCTTCCCGTACCGCCGCGCGAAGCGCTCCACGCGTCCGGCGGTGTCCAGGACGCGGGCGGTACCCGTGTAGAAGGGATGGCTGACGTTGGAGGTCTCGACGTCGACGACCGGGTAGGTGTGGCCGTCCTCCCACTCGATGGTGCGCTCACTGGTCATCGTCGAGCGGGTGAGGAGGCGTGGTTCGCCGCGCGGTCGCGGAAGACGACCGGGCGGTACTCGGGGTGGATTCCCTCGCGCATGACGGGTCAGCGCTCCTCTCGGAAGTCGACGTGCCGGCCGGATGAAGGAGATGAAGGAGAGGTACGTCACCCGTGTCCGCCCACTGCATGCTGACCGGTGCCAAGCCCGGCTGCGGCTGAGCGCGAAGGGGATCAGGACGGTCGACGCGATCGGCGTGGAGGCGGCCGTGGCCCGCGTCCGTGCCCGGGGAGTGAAGGTGTGATGGCGAAGAAGAGCAAGATCGCGAAGAACGAGCAGCGGCAGGCGACCGTCGCGCGGTACGCGGCGCGCCGGGCAGAGCTGAAGGAGGTCGCCCGGCGGCCGTCCTCGACCGGGGCCGAACGGCTCGCCGCCCAGCGGGAACTGCGCAGGCAGCCGCGTGACGCGAGCCCCACGCGGGTGCGCAACCGCGACCAGGTCGACGGACGCCCGCGCGGTTACCTCCGCACGTTCGGGCTGTCCCGGGTGAATCTGCGTGAGCAGGCGCACGCCGGACATCTGCCGGGGGTCCGCAAGTCGTCCTGGTAACTTGCGGCTGTCCTGGGGTCGTCCCGGGGCTGCGATGCCCTGAGGCCGACCCGGGGTTGCGATGCCCTGGGGCCGACCCGGCCGTCCGGCTACAGCTTGGAGCTTCCCGTGACGTTGGTGACTGCGGAGAGTACGGCGAGCGCGACGAGTACGGATGACCTTCTGCCGGTACCCCGCGGGCGGCGCTCGCGCGGGCGGGCGCGGCGGACCGTGCGGGCCGCGGCCGTGACCCTCGGGCTGGTGGGCACGCTGGCGCTGACCGCGTGCACCGACGGCGGGGGCTCCGACGACGGGGGCTCGGGCGACGGTTCGGGCGGGGGCGGCAAGTCCTCGGCGGCGCCCGACGCGTCCGCGAGCACGGACCCGGGCGGTGGCACCGGCGGGTCGCCGTCCGCCGCCGGCGAGCTGGAGGGCAGCTGGCTGGCCACCACCGACGGCCAGGCGGTCGCGCTGATGGTGACCGGCGACAAGGCGGCCCTCTTCGCCACCGGCGGGACCGTGTGCAGCGGCACCGCCGGTGAGGACGCCGGCACCCGGATCATCCGCCTCAAGTGCACGGACGGCAGCGACGACCGGGCGACCGGCACGGTCGGGTCGGTGGACGGCAAGTCCCTCAAGATGACCTGGGAGGGCGGTCTCGGCGAGGAGACGTACACCAAGTCGGAGGGCGGCTCGCTGCCGCCGGGCCTGCCGACGGAGGGTCTCGGCTCCTGAGCCCGCGCCTGCCCCAGTGGCCGCCTACCGCAGTGGCCGCCGACGGCCGACCTCGGCGTGGTCGGCCGCGCGGGTGCCCTCCGTCCAGCCGGCCGCGTCACCGGCGCCGCGCAGGCGGGTCGTGGTCGTCTCGGGGAACATGCGCTCCAGCCGGTCGGTGACCGCGACCTCCCGGGAGGCGAGCACCGGCAGCAGGTCCACGCCCCCGGCGCTGCCGGCCGCGGCGGTGACGGCCTCCGCGGCGGCCCGCAACCGGGTGCCCGCGCGGTGGGCGTAGGCGGCGAGGAACGACTGGCGGAAGGTCTTGGTGCGCTTGCGCCCGCCCGCCCGCTGGGCCGCCTCCGCCTTCGTCATCGCGGCCTCGGCCTGCACCAGCAGTGAGGTGTAGAGGAGTTCGACGGCCTCCAGGTCGGCCTCGAAACCGACGACGGTGGAGAAGCCGAGAGGCTCGTTCCACACCGCCCGGCAGTGGTTGGCGTCGGCCACCGCGTCCAGCAGCACCGCCTTGGCCTGCTCGTACGGCGCCTCGACCCCTATCCGGCAGGCGCCGGGGGCGTCCGGCGAGGGCGCGTGCGCCGACAGCAGCGCCTCGTCGACGCTGTGCCGGGCCATCAGCTCCTGCGCCTTGGCGCTCAGCGCCTCCGCCTCCTCCGGATACCCGGTCGCCTCCGCCTTGGCGAGCAGCGCGCGGATGCGGGCCAGGGCGCGGGACTCGGGGCGGTTCTCCTGCCTTGCCTTTCCCACGTCGAGGGGTTCCAGCGTGGGCAACCGCAGCAGCAGGCGGTACAGCTCCAGTACGGCGGTGGCGTGCGAGAAGCGGTCGGTGCGGGGCGGGGCGGCCTCGTCCGGTACGGCGTCGAGTTGCGCGGCCCAGCGGGGGCCGCGCGGACGGTCGTGCGGCGCCTGCGCGCGGATCAGCGCCGCGACCAGCCGTACGTGTACGTCGTCCAGTTCGCGGCGGACGATGCGCACGAGGTCGGCGGGCTGCCAGCCGCGCCGCCAGGCCGTGGCCACGAACTCCTCGCCGCGCCTGGCCAGTTCCGCGTCCGCCATCGGGTCGGCCGCGAGCAGCGAGGCGGCGGTGTCGAGGGCGTGCTCGGCGGTGTCGTACAGGGCGGCCTCGAAGGCGCGGTCGACGGTGCGGGACGTACTCACCCGGCGATAGTGCCACGATCGCCAGGGCGACTGTCAACTGAAGGTTGACAGTCATAGGGGTGCAACCTACGGTTGACACATGGCGACGAATCCGAGCATCACGTCATCCGTACGACTCGACGAACTCATCACCGCGATCAAGAAGGTGCACCCGGAGCCCCTCGAACAGCTCCAGGACGCCGTCATCGCCGGCGAGCACCTCGGTGAGGTGGCCGACCACCTCATCGGACACTTCGTGGACCAGGCCCGGCGTTCGGGTGCTTCCTGGACGGACATCGGCAGGAGCATGGGCGTCACCCGGCAGGCGGCGCAGAAGCGCTTCGTGCCCAAGGAGTCGGCCGACCTGGACGCGAGCCAGGGCTTCAGCCGCTACACGCCGCGCGCGCAGAACGCCGTGATGGCCGCGCACAACGAGGCGGTGGCCGCCGGCGCCACCGAGGGCCTGCCCGAACACCTCGTCCTGGGCATGCTCACCGAACGCGACGGTCTGGCCGCCAAGGCGATCACCGCGCAGGGCGTGGCCCTCGGCGCGATCCGCGAGGCGGCGACGGCGAAACTGCCGCCTGCCGCCGACGATGTCCCGGAACTGGTGCCGTACGGCCCCGCCGCGAAGAAGGTCCTGGAACTCACCTTCCGCGAGGCACTCCGCCTCGGCCACAACTACATCGGCACCGAACACATCCTGCTCGCCCTGCTGGAGCACGAGAACGGCGAGGGCGTTCTGAGCGAACTCGGCATCGGCAAGGAGTCGATCGAGCAGTACGTCACGGAGGTGCTGGCGCAGTTCATGAAGGCGACTCAGGAGCAGGAAGCCCGGCAGGCCGGCGAGGGACAGGGCTGACGCCCTCGGCCTTCGCGCGGGCCGTTGTCAGACCCTGCTGCGACACTCGCCACATGGCCGACCGGTGGGCACTCGCCGTGGCCGAGGACGGTGGCGTGGAGGTCGCCCCCCTCGGCCCCGACGGGCTGCCCGCCGGACCGGTGCGGCGCGAGGCCGACCCCGCCGAGGCCGTACGGAGCAGGCCGGACGTCGCGCGCTGGGTGTGGCGGTCCACCGCCGAGGTCGCTCCGCGCCTGCTCGCCACGGGGGTGCGAGTCGAGCGGTGCTACGACATGGAGGCCGCCGAGACCCTCCTCCTCGGCCACGAGGGGCGGTACGGGGAGCCGCGTTCGGCCACGGCGGCCCTGGCCCGGCTGCGCGGCGGCCCCGTACCGGCCGATCCGCCGCAGCGCTCCGCCGAGCCGGGCGCGCAGTCCCCGCTGTTCGAACCGCAGGGGGCCCACCTGCCCCTGGACGACCTGCTCGCCGTCTACGCCGAACAGCAGCGACGGCACGGGCGGACCGCCCACCCCGACCGGATGCGGCTGCTGACCGCGGCCGAGTCGGCGGGCATGCTGGTGGCGGCCGAGATGAACCGCGCGGGGCTCCCCTGGCGGGCCGACGTGCACCGCGAGATCCTCCACGACCTGCTCGGCGAGCGGTACGCGGGCGGAGGCGAGCCGCGCCGCCTGGCCGAGCTGGCCGAGGAGGTGTCGGCGGCGTTCGGCCGCCGGGTGCGCCCCGACCTGCCCGCGGACGTCGTCAAGGCGTTCGGGCAGGCGGGCGTCAAGGTCGGCTCCACCCGCCGCTGGGAGTTGGAATCGCTCGACCACCCTGCCGTGAAGCCCCTGATCGAGTACAAGAAGCTGTACCGGATCTGGGTCGCGCACGGCTGGTCCTGGCTCCAGGACTGGGTGCGCGACGGACGGTTCCGCCCCGAGTTCCTGGCCGGCGGCACCGTCACCGGACGCTGGGTGACCAACGGCGGGGGCGGGCTGCAGATCCCCAAGGTGATCCGGCGGGCCGTCGTCGCCGACCCCGGCTGGCGGCTGGTCGTCGCGGACGCCGACCAGATGGAGCCGCGCGTACTGGCGGCGATCTCCCGCGACCCCGGGCTGATGGAGGTGGCCGGCCGGGAGAGCGACCTCTACCAGTCGGTCTCCGACCGCGCCTTCTCAGGAGACCGCGCGCAGGCCAAACTCGCCGTGCTCGGCGCGGTGTACGGGCAGACCTCCGGCGACGGCCTGAAGAACCTCGCCGCGCTCCGACGCCGCTTCCCGAGGGCGGTGGCGTACGTCGACGACGCGGCCCGCGCGGGCGAGGAGGGGCGGCTCGTCCGGACCTGGCTCGGGCGCACCTGCCCGCCGGCGGCCGGCGCGGCCGACGGCGCCGAGGAGGCGGGCCTGCCGCAGGACGACCCCACCGGCTCCCCGGACCGCCCGCACGAGTGGACGCCTGGCTACGCCTCGACCGACGCCCGCGCGCGGGGCCGCTTCGCCCGTAACTTCGTCGTCCAGGGGAGCGCCGCCGACTGGGCCCTCCTGCTGCTCGCCGCGCTGCGGCAGCACTGCGCGGACATGGCGGCCGAGCTGGTCTTCTTCCAGCACGACGAGGTGATCGTGCACTGTCCCGAGGAGGAGGCCGACGCGGTCGTGGCGGCGATCCGGGAGTCGGCGGAGCTGGCGGGACGGCTGACGTTCGGGGCTACGCCGGTGCGGTTCCCGTTCACCACGGCCGTGGTGGAGTGCTACGGGGACGCGAAGTGACCGCGCGACCGCCCTGGCCGGTTCACCGGTTCAACGGGCGTCGAGCAGCCCGGCGTCGTGGGCGAGGACGGCGGCCTGGACGCGGTTGGCGCAGCCGGTGCGGGTGAGGATGCGGCTGATGTGTGCCTTGACGGTGCCGGCGCTCAGATACAGCTGGTCGGCGATCTCCGCGTTGGACAGCCCCGTGCCGAGCAGCCGCAGCACGTCCCGTTCGGCAGGCGTCAGTTCGTCGACGCGGCGCTGCGCGGCCTCGGTGTCCCGGCCGGACCGTACGTGCCGGTCCAGCAGCTGCCGGGTGATCCGGGGTGCCAGCACCGGCTCGCCCCTGGCGGCGAGTTGCACGGCGCGGATGAGGTCGGCGGGGCCGGTGTCCTTGAGGAGGAAGCCGCTCGCCCCGGCCCGCAGGGCCCGCGTCACGTGCTCCTCCTCCCCGAAGGCCGTCAGCATCACGACGCACGTGCGCGGCGAGAGACGGGAGATGTCCTCGGCGGCGGTGATACCGTCCCGGCCCGGCATCTGGACGTCGACGAGGGCGACATCGATGCCCTGGGCCCGGCAGGCCGCGACGGCCTCCCGGCCGTCACCCGCCTCGGCGACCACCTCGATGTCGTCGGCGTTCTCCAGGATGAGCCGGATTCCCGCGCGCATGAGCGCCTCGTCGTCGGCGACCAGGACCCGGATCATCTGTCCATCCTAGAGCCACGGACAGAGCGGTCCCGGGACCGCCCCTGGAGCCGCCTCAAGACCGCCCGTCGAGCCGCCTCAGGACCGCCCGTCGAGCCGCCTCAGGACCGCTCCTCGCGTCATCTCAGGATCGCCAGGACCAGCAGTGCGACGAGGAAGCCCGCCGTGGGCAGCACGACGGCCAGCGCCGCGCAGCCCGATCCGAGGACACGCGGCCAGGTCAGGATCTCGTCCGGCAGCGGGGCCCGGGCCCCTTCCTGACCGGGCGAGCCGACGGGAGGACGCCCCGCACGACGGGCCGGCGTGACCGCTGCGGCGCCTTCGTGCACCCGGCCCAGGCCCCCCTGGGCGGGCAGCCAGACGGCCATGCGGAAACCGCCGTCGACCAGGGCACCCACCTCGAACGTGCCGCCCAGCAGCGCGGTCCGCTCCTGACAGCCGACCAGCCCGCTGCCGGTCCCACCCTGGGAAGAAGCGGCCACGCGCGGAGCGACGTTGGTGACGGAGACATGGATCCCACCACCCCCCTCCCGGACCTCCACCCAGGTCGGCGCGCCGGACGCGTGCTTGAGCACGTTGGTCAGCCCTTCGCGGACCACGCGATGAATCGCCTGACGCGTACGCACCCCCACGTCGGCCGTGTCGGAGACGGACCACTCCAACTGGACGACGCTGCCCGTCTGCCGCGACTCCGTCACCAGAGCGGCGATGTCCTCGCGAGATCCGCGCTCCTCACCGGTCCGGTCGTCGTCGGGGCCGGCCAGGTCCGCGTGCCGCAGCACACCGAGGACCTCGCGCAGTTCCTCCAAGGCCGCGGAGGCGGTCGTACGCAGCAGCTCCGTCTGCCCGGACAGCGCCGGCGCCTGCCGGGCGGCCGCGAGCTCAAGTGCCCCGGCGTGCACGGAGACCAGGCTCAGCCGGTGCCCGAGGAGATCGTGCATCTCCCCCGCGATCCGGTTCCGCTCCTCCATCCGGGCCGCCGCGGCAGTCAGCGTGCGGGCCTGCTCCAGGTAGGCGTTGCGCTCGCGCAGCAGGCTGACCAGGGGGCGCCGCCGGCCCAGCAGCGTGCCGGCCAGGGCGGGGAGCAGCAGGAGCAGCACCAGGGAGATCGCGTTGCCCGCCAGCACCAACGCCAGGCCGTCCGCCCTGAACGGGGCGGTGGCCACGGTCAGCACACCGACAACGGCGCAGGCCACCCCGACGACCTGCCAGGCACGCCGGGTCGGTGCGATGCGCCGGGTCGCGGACATCACGACCAGCGGCAGCACCGCCAGCGTCCACACGTTGTCCCCTACCACCAGCAGGGAGGCGCCCAGGATCGCCACGACCGGTTGGCCACGCCGAGCGGGCACGAGCAGCGCGGCCCACAACGCCTCCAGCACCGCCAGCCCCGGCCGCGCAGGCGCGATCACCAGGAGCGGCACCAGCCCGAAGGCGGCCGTGAGGACACTGAGCAGCGTCTCGACGACGACCGTACGGCGCGGCGCTCCCCGCACCGCCGCCCAGCTCGCGACCACCTCCCGCCGCACCCATGTGCCGCCGGCCACCTGACTGCTCATGCTCACCCCTGTCCCGTCCCGGCGCGTGTCCCGGAGGGAACGGTAACCGCGTACCCGACCCCGGATGTCACGCACCGGCCCGCAGGTCCAACGCCGCCCGGAGGGCGACCGGGTCCACCCCCTGGGTGAGAAGCAGCGACAGGACCTCCCCCACACCCGCCTTCGCGTTCGCCTCGTCGAGCAACGCGGCGAGCAGGTGGACGGTGCCGACGGTGGGCGAGCCGTGCTCGGCGCCCAGCACCGGCGAACCGTTCGCCCCGCGCCCGGAGGTCCAGGACATCAGCGCACGTGTGAGCCGGTTGCCGCTCCTGCCCAGCGTGCCCGCCTGGCGAAGCATGGCGACCCCGCGGGATTCCGCCCCCTCGGTCGCCGCCGAGGCGTCGGCGTCCAGCCGGTCGAGCCCGGCAGCCGCGGCGTCCAGGTCCAGCCGCTGAAGCACCAGCGCCTCCCGCGCCCGGCTGTCCGGAGGGTCGAGCAGGGCCCGGGCCACATGCCGGCAGCGCACGGAGACCGTCCCCTCGGCACGTGCGAACGCGAGCGCGCGCAGCAGGCAGCCCCCGCATCGCCCCGGTCATCGCGGTCGGCAGCACCGGCATTTCCTCCCGTGCCGACCCCCGCAGCGCCTGCCCGAACCGCCACCACGCCTCACGCCAGGCAGCATCGACCTCGCCTTCGTCGGCCTCCGCTCCCCGCTCCCCCGGGGCCTCGTCCTCACTCACCCACCCCCGCCCGGCGTGGGCTTGGACAAGTCCCCCGAGCGAACCGGCCTTCCGCATCCCGGGGGCGATCACCTCCCCCGCCTCCGAGTCCCCCATCACCAGTTCGCGCAGCAGTGTGTCCGTCCCGACCACCGCCGGCTCACTCCTGACCGCCCGTTGCGACGTCGCCACGAGCAGCTCGATGACGTCCCGTTCGAACTCCGTAGTCATCCCGGCCATGCCGTCGTCACGGGCCCCGCAATCTCTCGCTGCTCCATCGAGCGTTCCCTTCAAAGCACGGCGGTCACCTGGTCCGAACGACGCTAGGCGCGCACCACACCACCCCGCGCCTGCCGACCGGCCAGAGCGCCGGTCCGATCGGCGCGGAAGGGCCACGCTCCGCCGGTAATCGCGGGCGATGGCAGCAAGATGTCAGAAGACGAACGGACCGTATTTCAGACCCCGTTGATGTGTTTGGCTCCTGCACGTCACTTGGCAGCCGACGACTTCGGGGGACGCGTGGTGGAAAAGTACGGCGACACCCTGTTCGCACTCGACCAGGACGAGGAGTTCCGGCTCCGGCTCCTCGCCGAGGTCTTCGATCCGCTGTGCCGGGCCGCGCTGAGCGAGCTGGGCGTGGACGCGCGCGCCAGATGCCTGGAGGTGGGGGCCGGATCGGGGTCCGTGGCACGGTGGCTGTGCGACAAGGCCCCGCACGGCGACGTCGTCGCGACCGATCTGGATCTCTCGCTGCTCGACCGGGTGCCGGAGCCCCGGCTGCGCCGGCTGGTGCACGACGTCACCACCGACCCGTTCCCGGAGAACTCCTTCGACGTCATCCACGCACGCCTGGTGCTCAGCCACCTCCCGCAGCGTGAGGACGTCATGCGCCGGATGCTCCGCTGGTTGCGTCCCGGCGGGTTCGTGCTCATCGAGTCGTTCTGCTGGTTCCCCGTCGAGAGCTCGCCGCACCCCACGTACCGCAAGGTCATGCAGCGCTGGAGCAGTCTCATCTGCGGCACGCTTGGCACCGACAGCTGGTGGTCCCGCGCCCAGCCGGGCTCGTTCCTCGGTTACGGCTATCGGGACGTCGGCGCGAACACCGTCACCCAGAACCTGCGGGGCGGTACCCCACTCGCCGACTTCTGGCGGCTGACCGTCGACATGTCGCGTGACCAGCTGATCGCCGGCGGCTACGTACTGCCGTCCGACCTCGACGAGTTCTACGCCCTGTTGAGGGACGACACCTTCTGGGACCTGGCACCCGCACTGGTGCAGTCCTGGGGCCGGAAGTAGCTCCGCCCGCCGCGGCACGTCGTCCGTCCGCACCGACACCACCACGGAAGGCGTCGCGCCCATGCCGTCCAACGGACACCTCACCGCCCGCCCGGACGCCGCCAACACCCTGCGGCGCATCCTCGACGCGGAGTCGCGACCGGATCCGTATCCCCTGTACCGGGAGATCCTGGCGGCGGAACCCGTGTGGGTGGCGCGGGACCGGCCCGTGGTCGTGTTCGCCTCGTACGAGGCGTGCCGCGCCGTGCTGCGGGACCCGCACGCGAGCAACGACCGGCGGCACGCGCTGATCCACCGGGCACCCGAGGCCCCCGGCGCGGGCCGGCCGGCCGGGGAGGCAACCGCCGCGGATCCGGCGGTCCCGCTGGAGATCCCGTCGTTCCTGTTCACGGACCCACCCCGGCACACCGCCCTGCGCCGGATCGCGGCGCCCGGCTTCACGCCCCGCGCCGTGCGGCGTCTGGCCCCGATGATCAGGGACCTGATCGACGACCTGCTGGACGCGGTGGCCCCGGGCCGGATGGACGGCGTCGCGGACCTCGCGTCCCCGCTGCCCGTGACCGTGATCTGCCGGGTCCTGGGCGTCGACACCGGCGAACCGGACTGGTATCGCGCCCGCTCCTCGCTGCTCGGCCAGGCGGTCGACCCCTACCTCGCGTTTCTCGGGGTGCCGCCGCCCGACCCGGCGGGGCGGCGTCGGGCGGAGGACGAACTCAGCGCGTTCCTCCTGCGGTTGGCCGCCGAACGTCGGGCCGAGCCGCGCGACGACATGATGAGCCGACTGCTCGCGACACAGGCAGGCGAAGACCCGCTGACGGACGAGGAAGTCGTCACCACCTGCCGGCTGCTGCTGAACGCCGGACACGAGACGACGGTCGGCCTCATCGCGAACGGCCTGCACACCCTCCTGCGCCACCCGGAGACCCTGGCCGCCTTGCGGGACGATCCCGCGACGACGGCGCCCGCCGTGGTCGAGGAGTTACTGCGCCACGACGCACCACTCCAGATCGTGCACCGTCACGCACGGCAGGACATGGAGGTACGGGGCACCAGGATTCCGCGGGGTACGACCATGGTGCTGCTCCTCGCGGGGGCGAACCGCGACGAGGCCGTGTTCGACTGCCCGCACCGTTTCGACGCGGAGCGTGCCGAGGCGTCCCGGCACCTCTCGTTCGGTCTGGGAACGCACTACTGCCTCGGGGCCCCGCTGGGGCGGCTGGAGGCCGAGCTGGCGTTCACCCGGTTCGCCCAGCGGGTGGTCGATCCACGGCCGGTGGACGGGCCACCGCGCTACCGCCCGCATGTCGTCCTGCGCGGCCCCGCGTCCCTCCCCCTGCACACCGGAGGCGTCCTCGGCCGTGACACCCCCTGGGGCCGGCCGCCGGGGTCGCCGACGGCCGGCACGGACAAGGTCAGCGGCGGCGCAGTGCCAGGACCGCGTTGTGGCCGCCGAAGCCGAAGGAGTTGCTGAGGACGAGGTCGCCCCGCTCAGGGAGCGGCCGGGCGAAGTTCCTGACCACGTCGAGCGGGACGGCGTCGTCCAGGTCGTCGCAGCCGATGGTGGGCGGGATGACACCGTGGTGGAGGGTCAGGGCCGCGGCCACGGCCTCCACGCCCCCGGCCGCTCCCTGAAGATGCCCCAGGCTCCCTTTCAGCGCGGTGACCGGAACGGGGACGGCACCGTCGGCGCCGGCGAAGACGGTGCTCAGAGCGGCCGCCTCGGCAAGGTCGCCCTCCACGGTCGCGGTGGCGTGCGCGTTGATGTGCACCACGTCGGCGAGACCGGCGTCCGCGTCCGTGACGGCACGCCGCACGGCTCTGGCGACGCCGGTGCCGGTCGGGTCCGGGGCGGCCAGGTGGTGCGCGTCCGCGGACAGCCCCCATCCCGCGGCCTCGCAGTAGATCCGGGCACCCCGGGCCAGCGCGTGCTCCTCGGACTCCAGCAGCAGGACGCCCGCGCCCTCGCCGTTCACGAATCCCGTGCGGTCCTTGGCGAACGGCCGGGAAGCCGCCTCCGGGTCGTCGTTGCGTGCCGACAGCGTCCTCATCGCACTGAACGCGGCCATGACTTCGGGCGTCACGGCGGCCTCCGCTCCGCCGGCGAGCACGATGTCCAGGTGGCCGTGCCTGATGCGGTCGACGGCCTGCCCGATGGCCTCGGTGCCGGACGCGCAGGCACTCACGACCGTGCGGGCCTCTCCAGTGACGTGCAAGTCGAGCGAGACCTGGGAGGCCGCCTGGGACGGCACGGTCATGGGGGCGGTGAGGGGCGGGACCGACCGCGCGCCCCGGTCCCTGAGCCGCCGGTCCCCGGCCACGAGGACGGGCGCACCTCCGATGATGCTGCCGAGGCTGACGCCGACCCGGTCCGGGTCCAGGCCACCGGCCCGGGTGCCGCCCTCGGGGAGCCCGGCGTCCTGCCAGGCCTCGCGGGCCGCCATCACCGCGAACTGGGCGGCCCGGTTCATGCGTCGGGCCTGTGTTCTGGGCAACACCTCGGCGGGGTCGGCGGAGACCGTTCCCGCGATACGCACCGGATGACCGGCGAACTCCGGGGCGTCCAACCGCCTGATGCCGCTGCGGCCGGCCAGCAGACCCGTCCACAGAGCATCGCCGCCCAGGCCCAGCGGGGTGACCGCGCCGAGTCCGGTGACCACTACCCGCCGAGCGCAGGAGTGGAGTCGCGGGCCTCTGTCCGCGGCCGAACCGCTGTGCCGTCGGCCCTCCGCGGTCTCCGCGCGTGTGCAGCTTCTGCACCCCATGGCAAACGCCTTCCCTTCTGGATGGTTGAACGCTCCATCAATGGGCGAGACTTCGGCCGTACTCACCGCTTTGGAGCCGATGACGCCTCCGGCTAGGGTTGGGCGTCGAAATTTGTGGCACGAACGGGGGCAGTCATGACCGAGTCTCATCAACCGGACATAACTGATCTCAGTGATTCCCAGGTGGCATTCGCCGATCTGCCGGCCCTGTTGCGGGCATGGCGCGGCGAGGCAGGCGCGAAACTCGGCCGCAAAAGGCCATTGCCGCAAAAAGAGGTCGCACAGCGAATGGGCGTCAGCGAACGCTGGTACCGCGCATTGGAGAGCGGGGTCAAGGTTCCACTCACCCTGGACACGCTGACCGGGCTCGCCGACGCTCTGGAACTCGGACCGGACGAACGTACAGCGCTGTACTGGTACCGGTTGACCGAGGTCTCGGACATGGAACAGCCACAGGACGAGGACGGCAGGATCGCCCGGCTGAAGAATTTCGTGGACGCGCAGACGGCCTTTCCCGCCTATCTCATCGACCACGCATGGAATATTCTGGCCTACAACGCGCCCATGGGGAGTTGGTTTCCCTGGGTTCGCGAACCGCGGGCCAATCTCATGCGATGGGTGCTGGCAGCACCGGAATCACGCGCACAGATCCTCGACTGGAGGCATCATGCCTCGCTATATCTGGCCCAGTTGAGGTTCACTCTCGTCCGGCGCCCGGACGATCCGACCCTCAAGGGTTTACTGAACAGTGCGCTACGCGATCCCGCGTGCCGGGAATTGTGGGACGCCGGGCCACGCATCATCGCGTTCCGACAGGGCGGTACGTTCCGCCTGTCACTCCCCCACGTTTCACAGACCGAGCTGGTGGTCACCTCTCAGGTCCTCCTCCCCGCTTACTCCCCGGGCGCCCGCTTCGTGGCACTGATGCCGGCGTAGCGCCGCGCCGTCAGGATGCACTCTACACAGAACGCCATTACTTCGGACCGGCAAATTTTTACCGCTTGACAAGTCTCCGTCACGCACTGCAATCTCACTCAGCGAGCCAGGGGGGAACGGTCGGCCGCAGCGGCCTTCTTTGGCAACCCCCTGACGAACGGGGGAGATTTACCTGTGTTACGCGCGAATGGCGTCCACGTTGATTCCGCTTTTCTTTTCCGACACGAGGAGTCGACTTGCTGAGTCAACTCCTGTCCGGGCCGGAGACCGCCCGGCCGGCACTGCAACCGCTGATCGATTCCGAAGCCGTCGTGGACCTGCTGGACACCCTGCGCCGCCGTCCCGTGCGAGAGCTGCGGCTCGCGCTGCCGAGAAGGCCGTACGAGCCCCGAGTGCGCGAGCAGGCCGCCCTGCTGAGCGCCGAACTGGTGCGCCGTGGGGCACGGGTACGCGTCCTGCACTTGGAGGACGTCAGCCGTGACCCGGCCTACGCCGACGACGCCCGGCTCATCGCCGCGTCGGGGGCGTGGACCCGGGCGGTGCCACACCTGCCGGTGTGGATGGCCGTCGCCGACCGGGACTTCGCCATCGTCCCTTCGGACCCCGGTCAGGAGGACGCCCGCGGGACGCTGATGCGCGGGCGGGTCCTGGTGGGCGCCTATCGGGAGCTCTTCGACCAGGTCTGGGCCCGCGCGGAACCGGCCGGTACCGCCGCGCCCGGTCATGACGGACTCGACGAGCGGGAGCGGGAAGCCCTGGCCCTCCTCGCCGAGGGGCTGACCGACGAGGGCATCTCGCGGCGCACCGGCCTGTCGGTCCGCACCATCCGCCGGACCGTAGCGGGCGTGATGACCAGGATGGGAGCCCAGAGCCGCTTCCAGGCGGGAGTGGAGGCGGCCCGACGGCGGTGGATCTGAGACACGGCTTCGCGGGGGCGCGGACGATCCGGCCGCACCCCGCGCGGGCCTTCCGGCTGCCTACAGCCCAGTCCTGGCGAGGTCACCCTCCGCGTACCGCTCACCGCTCGGCGGTGTGAGCGCGTCGAGGCGCGCGAGGTGGTCCGCGGTGAGGACGACCGCGTCGGCCGCGGCGTTCTCCTCGACCCGCCGCACACGCTTGGTGCCGGGGATGGGGACGACGTCGTACCCCTGGGCGAGCAGCCAGGCGAGGGCGATCTGGGCGGGCGTGGCACCGGCGTCACGGGCCACGGACGCGACCTCGTCGACGATCTGGAGATTGCGGTCGAAGTTGGCCTCGGCGAACCGTGGTGTGGTCAACCGGAAGTCGTCCGCGTCGAGTTCGCGTGGCGAGCGGATGGCTCCGGTGAGGAACCCCCGGCCCAGCGGCGAGTAGGCGACGAGGCCGATGCCGAGTTCACGCAGGACCGGCAGGAACGACTCGGCGGGCTGTCGTGACCACAGGGAGAACTCCATCTGCAGCGCGGTCACGGGGTGGACGGCGTGGGCCCGCCGGATGGTGTCGGGGCCGGCCTCGGAGAGTCCGATGTGCCGGACCTTGCCCTCCCGGACGAGTTCGGCGAGCGCGCCCACAGTCTCCTCGATGGGCGTACCGGGGTCGACGCGGTGCTGGTAGCAGAGGTCGATGTGGTCCGTGCCCAGCCGCCGGAGCGATCCCTCGACCGCCGTGCGCACGTTGGCCGGCGAGCTGTCGATCGTGTCCGGTCCCGCACCGGCGTGCGAGACGAGACCGAACTTCGTGGCGATCACCACGTCGTCGCGGCGGCCGGCGACGGCACGGCCGACGAGTTCCTCGTTGACGAACGGGCCGTAGATCTCGGCGGTGTCGAGGAAATCCACTCCGAGGTCCAGCGCCCGCCGAATGGTGCGGACGGCCTCCTCCTCGTCGCTTCGCGCGCCCGTGTAGTAGTCGGACATGGTCATGGCACCCAGGCCGATGCGTGACACATCGAGCCCGCCGAGCGAAACACGCTGCACTACGACCCCGCTCCCTTCCGTCACCTCTGGTCGAACGATCCGTTCCGTCCCCAACCCTATGAGTACTCGGCGTTTTTGGGAGATCCGGAACGTGTCATGGCAGCAAAGGGCCATGCGTCTGTCGACCGCCGCGGCCCCGTGCTTGACTCGAAATCGGCCCGCCGGTGTGGGCCACGAAATGACGGAGACCGCGAATGCCGAACATGACGCTCGGACCGATACACGTCGACGGCGCCTACGAGAACGAACAACTCACCCGGCGAATGGGCATTGAAATCACCATCTGCGAACCCGGACTAGTGGTGGGCACAATGCCGGTCGCCGGAAATCGCCAACCGGTGGGAATCCTGCACGGCGGAGCGAACGCGGCGTTCGCCGAGACCCTCGGTTCGGTCGCCGCCTTCCTCCACGCGGGCCCCGGTGGGAACGCGGTGGGCGTCGACCTGTCCTGTACGCACCACCGCTGGGTCTCCTCCGGGACCCTCACCGGAGTCTGCAGGCCGCTCGCCGAGCGGACCGGGACGGCCTCCTACGAGATCGTCGTCACGGACGGCTCCGGCGCCCGCGTCTGCACCGCACGGCTCACCTGCGCCGTCCGCCACGGCCGTCGCCGACCGGCCCCGGGCCCGGCTGCCGCGACCGCGACCGCACCGGCACCCACCCTACGAACGGAGCACCGATGACCCCGAGTTCGACGCGCACCGTGCTGTCGTCCGTGGACGACCGGCTGGGGCCGGCCGAGCAGCGCTTCTTCGGCCGCGGCTTCCGCCGGGTCGCCTACGACATCGGCGAGGTGTACCTCGGCCGCGGCGAGGACGGCGCGGTCCGCGCACGCACCTCGGTCGGTGTCCGCTACCCGGCCGACTGGTCGAGAAAGGCCGTCGGCACCGATCTGCGCCCGCATTTCAGCACCGTCGACGGGATCGTCGTCGCCGCCCAGCTGGCCGAGGCGTGCCTCGGCGGCACGGGCACGGACCTCAGAGAGGCGTGGCTGCGCAAGGTGCGGCTGATGGCCGGCTCCCGCCCGCAGGAGGAGCTGACCGGTCTGCCGGCCGAGGCGACGTGGATCCGTACCGACCCGGTGGCCGGGCACTCCGAGCGTGTGGTGTCCGTCGTCGACTGCGCGGTCGGCACCATGCGCGTGCGGTGCGAGGTGGAACACTCCCCCACCCCCGCCCGGCCCCTCGGGGACGGATTGACCCTGCCCGGGCTGGACACCCTCCTCGGTCCGGCGGCGGACCGCTATTTCGGCGTCGGTTTCACCACGCGCCGGCAGCACATCCGTGACGTGGAGGCCGATCACCGGGAACTGCGCGCCGACGCCAGGCTCACCCTCGGCCACGAGGACGGGGCCGCCGTGCCCCGCGCGGGCATCGAGGGCGCCTACCAGCCGTCCGTGTCGATGATCGACGCCTTCGTGACCGCCCTCCAGCTCGCCCAGATCATGCTCTACGACCTCGACGACGTGCGCCGGCAGGACAGCGACACCCTGTGGATGAGGCAGACCACGCTGACCGCGGCACGACCCGACCGCCCCGCCGCGGACATCCCGGTCAGCACCCGCCTGGCCGACCCCGGTCTGCTGCGCATGAGCGGCGGCACCTGGCGCACGCTCGACGTCATGGCCGAACTCGGCGGCATCCACGTGCGGTCCGCGCTGGCGCACCGGCTTCCGGAAGGGCACCCGGCGACATGACCCGCACCGCAGTGATCGCCGGAGTGGGCGGCTTCGTACCCCCGCGCGTGGTGACCAACGAGGAACTCGCCCAGCGCCTCGACACCTCCGACACCTGGATCCGCAGCCGGACCGGCATCGCGCGACGCCATGTCGTCGACCCCGGCACCAGCACCGGTGACCTCGCCGTCGAGGCGGGCCGGCGAGCGTTGAAGAACGCTGGTGCGGACGGCGCCGACCTGGTCATCCTCGCCACCACCACCCCGGACCGCCTCTGCCCAGCCACCGCGCCGGACGTCGCCGTGCGGCTGGGACTGACCGACGTACCGGCGTACGACCTGGCGGCGGTGTGCTCGGGCTTCGTGTACGCCCTCCAGGCCGGCACGGCCGCCGTCGCCTCGGGATTCGCCGAACGGGTCCTGGTGATCGGTGCCGAGTCCTTCAGCACGATCCTGGATCCCGCCGACCGCACCACCTCCGTCATCTTCGGCGACGGCGCGGGCGCGGTACTGCTGCGGTCCGGCGAACCCGACGAGCCAGGCACCGTACGGAACGTGCATCTGGGCAGCGACGGTGCGATGTCCGACCTGATCACCGTCCGCGGCGGCGGCGCCGAGGAGCGGTCCCGTGGCGGGGTGCCCCGCGAGGAGGACCGGTACTTCCGCATGGAGGGGAAGTCCGTCTTCTTCGCCGCCGTGCGCCGCATGACCGAGTCATCGCGCACGGTGCTGGCCCGTACGGGCTGGGAGGTCGCCGACGTCGACCGGCTGGTCGGTCACCAGGCGAACACCCGCATCCTGCACGCCGTCGCCGACCAGCTCGGACTGCCGCCGGAGCGCGCTGTCCTGAACATCGAACGCGTGGGCAACACGTCCGCGGCCTCCATCCCGCTCGCCATGGCCGACGCCATGGCCGACGGGCAGCTGCGCGCGGGCGACCGGGTGCTGCTGACCGCGTTCGGCGGCGGCGCGACCTGGGGCTCGGCCACCCTGACCTGGCCCGACCTGCCGATCGGCTGATCCCCCTCCACTCGAACCTTTGCCCTACCACCAGTTGAGGTGCCCAATGACCGGTTCCGTCACGACGATGATCACCGAAATACTCACCGGCAAGTTCCAGATACCCGCGGAGGAGGTGTCCCGGGGCACCGCCTTCGAGGACCTAGCCGTCGACTCCCTCGCCCTGCTGGAGATGTCCCTGATCCTGGAGAAGCGGCTCGGCGTATCGATCGAGGAGGGCGTGCTCAACTCCCAGCAGACCATCGACGAGGCGGCCCGGGTCGTCGAAGGCCTCGGCGCCCCGGTGGCCGTCGGGCCGGCCGCCGGCTGAACGCCCGGCACCGGCACCCGTCATGCGAATCGTCCTGCTCCGTCATGGAGAGACCGACCGCAACACCACCGGCCGATTCCAGGGGCAGGCCGACATCCCGCTGAACGACGCCGGGGTGAGGCAGGCCCAGGAGAGCGCCCGGGAGCTGCGCCCGGGCGGCTGGTCGGCGGTCTACTCCTCGCCCCTGGCCCGCGCCGCCCAGACGGCCGCCTACGCCGCGGGCCGGCTGGACGTCCCCCACCAGCGCCTCGCCGGACTGCGCGAACGCGACCTGGGCGTACTCGACGGCCAGGACCGCGCCGAATACGCCCGGCGGCAGCCGCACACCATGCGGCGGCTGCTCACCGACCCCGGCTACGCCCCGCCCGGCGGCGAGACCGGCCGGGCCGCGCTCTCGCGCTTCGTGACCGCCCTGTGTGCCATCGCGGAGCCGGAAGCGCGGAGAGGGACGGACGTGGACGCCGGCACCGCGGCGTCCCGTACGGTCCTGGCCGTCACCCACGGCGGCGTGCTGAACCTGCTGACGTCTGCCCTGACCCGCACCGGCGGATCGCCCGGCGCCATGGTCGGCACCTGTGCCGCCGCCTGTGTGGACATCGACTGGACGTCCACCGGCCGTCCGCGGGCCGCCCTGCGCCGGTGGAACGCGACCCCGCACATGTGCGCCGAGGTCCCCGCCGCGACTCCCGCGCTGCCCTTCGTCGACCTCGACCCCCTCGTCTCCGACGCGGTCAACCCCATGGAAGTGACACGAACATGAGCATCGAGATCACCGTACTCTTCGACGTCGTACCCGACCGGCTGGCGGACACCGCCGAGGCCTTCGGGGACCTGTGCGCCGCGACCCGCCGGGAGCAGGGCGCGCTGCGCTTCGACGCCTGGCGGTCCGAGGAACACCGGAACGTGATCGTGCTGGTCGAGGAGTGGGCCGACCAGGCCGCCATCGACCTGCACATGAAAGAGCGGTACGTCGCGGACTTCCTCGCGAGGACGGACGGCGCCTTCGCGCGTCCCCCGTACGTCCACCGCCTGCGCCCCCTGGCCGCCTGACGCATGGCGAGGGACACGCAGCAGCCGCGCGTACTCGTCGTCGGCGCCGGACCCGTGGGGATGGTCGTCGCCTGCGAGCTACGGGCCCACGGTGTCCGGGTCGACGTCGTCTCCAAGCTCCGCAGGCAGAGCCCGCACTCCAGGGCCACGATCCTGTGGCCCCGTGTCCTGGAACTCCTGGACCGGGTGGGTGTGGGGCGCAAACTGGTCGACAGCGGTCACTACTTCGACCAGATGAACTACTACTCCCAGAAGAAGCTGATCGGACTGATCCGGTTCGACCGGCTGCGCGGCGTCGGTTACCCCTTCGCCATCACCATCCCGCAGTGGCGCACCGAAGCGATCCTGGAGGAACACCTCACCGCCCTCGGCGGCACGATCGAGTACGACACCGCCTTCACCGACGGCACCCAGGACCCGGACGGAGTCCACTGCCTGCTCCGACGGGCCGACGGCGGGACGCAGACCCGTACCTACGACTACGTCGTCGGGGCCGACGGCTACAACAGCGCCGTCCGCGAAGTGTTCGGCTTCCGGTTCGCGGGCCGGACCCTGCGCACCCGCCTCGCCATCACCGACGCGGAGATCCTGGGTGAGACCACCAGCAGCGAGGCGGCGTACTACCTCACCAGGACCGGGAACATGGTCCTGGCACCCCTGGGTGACGGGGTCTTCCGGGTCGGCGCGAGCGTGCCCGACGACTACACGGGCGACACCCCCGACCGCGCCTTCTTCGAGAAGCTGCTCGCCGAGCGCGTCCCCGGCGCACGCAGGCTCGGCGACATGAGGTTCAGCGGCGTCTTCACCGCGCACGTCCGCTCGGCGGGCACCTACGGCAGCGGCCGGGTCTTCCTGGCAGGCGACTCGGCACACGCGATGAGCCCGTCGGGCGCACAGGGGCTCAACACCGGCATCCAGGACGCGGTCAACCTCGGCTGGAAACTGGCGGGCGTGGTGCGCGGCGACTACCGCCCGGGCCTGCTGGACAGTTACGACACCGAGCGCCGCCCGGCCGTCGACGCGGTCGCCGGGCTCTCCACCCGCCTGGCCCGGATCGGCCTGTACTCGACGCGGCACCAGACCCTGGCCCGGGACACCGTCTATCGGCTGGGCACCACCACGCAGACGCTGGAGAAGGTACTCGCGCCCAGGCTGGCCCAGTTGGACACCCACTACGGCACCCGGCCACGACGGGGCCGCCTGGTTGCCGGCGAACGCCTGCCCCTCGGCTGGCGCGAGTCGACCACCGCCCCGGTCCTCGCCGTGGACCGCTACACCGTTCTGCTCTGGCCCGGCCTCCGGTACCGGTACCGGCACTGGACCGGGCTCGTCGACGAGCTGCGTGAACAGCTGACCGCGGTGACGGTCCGCGACCTCGGCGGCCGTCCGCCCGGTCCGCTGCCGGCCAAGCTCCCGCACGAGGCCCACGCCCTCCTGGTACGCCCCGACGGCCACCTCGACGCGCTCGTCCGGCTGGACGACCGCGTCCCCGCCGCCGCGGCCCGCACGGTCGGCGAGGCACTCGCCCGGCACGTACTGCCCCACCCCGGCACCCGGCGCCCCGCCGGGCAGCCGGTCTGACCCCCCGCCGTTCCAGCCACGACCGAAGGAGCCACCCATGAACGCCACCCCCCGCGTCACTCTGACCGAGGTCGCCGACATGACGCCCGAACAGCTCGCTGTGTACGAGAAGTTCCAGTCCAACCTGACCCGCGCGCTGCTGCTCACCAAGAACTCCGCCGCCGCCCACCTCGCGCTCGGCGGGACCTTCACGGTCGGTCTGCTGAGCCTGCTGGACCGCGAGGTGGTCGTGCTGCGCGTGGCGGCCCTGCGCGACAGCGAGTTCGAGCGGCTGCTGCACTACCCCCTCGCGAAGAAGGCCGGTCTGGACGACGCCGAGATCAAGGCGATCGAGGAAGGCATCCACGACCAGCTCCCGCCCGCCCGCGCCGCCCTCGTCCGCTACGTCACCGACTGCATGGTCGACCACAGGGCGAGCGAGGAGGCCTACTTCGCGCTGCGCGAGCACTACTCGCAGAACGAGATCGCCGAGATCACGCACCTCGCCGGACACAGCGCCATGACCGCCATGTACCTGACCAGCCTGGACATCCCTCTCGACGAGAGCGTCGCGTCCTGGGGCCGGCTGACCGAGGTCGGGGACGCGGCCAGGGGCTGACCCCGGCCGCCCGCACGATCCGAGAGGAAGCACGTTGCAGTACGTCCGGCTGGGCTCGTCCGGCCTGAAGGTGTCGCGACTGGCGCTGGGATGCATGAGTTACGGCGAGCCCGGACTCGGCACCCACCCCTGGTCGCTGTCCGAGGCGGAGAGCCTCCCGTTCCTCGCCCAGGCGCTCGACCTGGGCATCAACTTCTTCGACACCGCGAACATCTACTCGCTCGGCACCAGCGAGGAATTCCTGGGCCGGGCGGTGCGGAAGCTGACCCGGCGCGAGGACGTCGTCATCGCCACCAAGGTGTACGAGAAGCTGACCGGTGCCCCACTCTCGGGCGGACTGTCCCGGTCGGCGGTCATGCGCGAACTCGACGCGAGTCTGCGGCGGCTGGGCACCGACTACATCGACCTCTACATCGTGCACCGCTGGGACCCGGAGACCCCGGTCGAGGAGACCATGCAGGCACTGCACGACGTGGTACGCGCGGGCAAGGTCCGCTACATCGGCGCGTCCTCCATGCACACCTGGCAATTCGTGAAGGCACAATACGTCGCCGACCTGCACGGCTGGACGCGGTTCGTCGGCATGCAGAACCACTACAACCTCCTCAATCGCGAGGAGGAACGCGAGATGCTGCCGTACTGCCTCGCGGAGGGCGTCGGCGTCACCCCGTGGAGCCCGCTGGCCCGCGGAAGGCTCGCGCGGGAATGGGAGGTCGAGTCGCCCCGTACCGCGGGCGACCCGGTCCAGGACCGCTTCTACGGACCAACCGAGCAGGCGGACCGCGCGGTCACCGGAGTGGTCGCCGAGATCGCCGCCGAACGCGCCCTCCCCATGGCCCAGGTGGCCCTCGCCTGGCTGCTGCACCAGCCGGCGGTCACCGCGCCCGTCGTCGGCGCCACCCGGCCGCACCACCTGGAGGACGCCGCGGCGGCCCTCGACGTGACGCTCGACGACACCGAACTCGCCCGGCTCGCGGCGCCGTACGTGCCGCACTCCGTCGTGGAATACGTCTGACAGGTGGAGGAATCATGGGAATAGCCGACTACGCCCTGGCGATGCCGGGCGGGAAACTGAGCGTCGACGACGTCAGCCGGGAGTCGGGGCACACCGTCGAGAAACTCGGCCAGATCCTTCCCTCCGGGAAGTTCTCGGTACTGGCCGAGGGCGAGACCTCCTGGAGCCTCGGCCGAGACGCCGCGGCCAGGCTCCTGGCACGCAACCCGGTGCCGCTCGACGAGATCGGACTCGTCCTGTACGCGGGATCAAGCGAATGGGGCACGCCCTTCTGGTCGCCCGCCGCGAAGATCGCCCAGGAGCTGGGGATCACCGAGGCGCACTGCTACGAGGTCTCCAACTTCTGCAATGCGGGCATGGTCGCCGTGAAACTGGCCGATGACCAGGTGCGGGCAGGCACACATCGGCACGCGCTGGTGATCGTCTCGGACCGGCTGAGCCAACTCGTCGAGTACGGCACCGGCTACGTCGAGCTGTTCAACTTCGCGGACGGCGCCGCCGCGGTGCTCATCTCGGCCGAGGCCAAGTACGAGGTGCTGGGCGCCGCTCACCACACCGACCCGCAGTGGGTCGACTCGTACTACGGCGAGATCAAGGACGGTGAGGTCAAGGTCGAGCGGGGCGAGAAGCTCGACGGACTGGGTGAGGCGTTTCTCGGCAACTTCACCGACCTGACGCACAAGGTTCTCGCCGGTCTCGGCCAGGAGGTGGCCGACGTGGCGTACTTCCTGGTCACGCACGGCAACCAGGACACCCACCGCAAGTACCTCGCCGCGCTGGGTGTGCCTGCCTCCCGCAGCGTCTTCCAGTACGACCTCGACGGCCACCTCGGCGGCGCGGACCCGTTCCTCGCCCTGGAGGAACTGGAGCGGGACGACCGGATCGGCCCCGGCGACCTGGTCATCGTGGCGACGGCCGGCTCGGGCTTCACCTGGGGCGTGACGGCGATCCGCAGGACCTGACCCGCACGCGGAACAGATGGGCCCCCGGGTACGGACTTGATCCCGGGGGCCCTTCTCCGCTCTGTCCCCGCCGCTTTTCAGGCACCGTGGACGGAGTTCAGGTCCACCGAAAGGAGTTGGAGAGCCGCTTCGTGCGGCGAGTCCGGTTCCGCGTGGTAGAACTTCAGGATGTTTCCGTCCTGAAGGTCCGCGGACTGGTACATCAGCTCCAGCTCACCCACGACGGGATGGCTGAAGAGCTTGGTGCCCTCGATGCAGTTGGCCACCCGCTGCCGGCACCAGAGTTCCGCGAACTCCTCGCTCTGAATGGTCAGTTCCCCGATGAGCGCGGCCAGCCTCTGGTCGTGCCGGTGGTTCCCGGAGATGAACCGAAGGTAGGTCACGTTCGACTCGGACTCCGTGGCCCAGTCCGCGTACAGCGCGCGGACGTCCTCATCGACGAAGTTCATCTTGATGATGTTGGGACGCAGTTCGGCGTCCTCGGTGACGTCGAAGTCGAGGTGCGGCGCGAACAGCCGGTGGTAGAGCGAGTTCCAGGCGAGGATGTCGCACCGGTAGTTCAGTACGGCCGCCGCCACGTTGCCGAGTGACGCCATCAGCATCTTCGTACTGGGGCTCAACTGGTCGTCGTGCGGCGCCCTCTGCTGCGGGTTCTGCACCGACGTACCGATCTTGAGCAGGTAGTCCTGTTCATCAGGGCTCAGATCCAGTGCGCGCGCGATGGAAAGCAGCACCTGCGGGGAGGCGTGCGCCGTTTGCGACTGTTCGAGCCGGGTGTAGTAGGTCTGGCTCACTCCCGCGAGTGCGGCCACCTCCTCCCGGCGCAGTCCGGGAACGCGCCGCGAGCCGCTGATGCGCAGTCCCCTCTGCTCCGGCCGGACACGCTCACGCATCTGCCGCAGGTAACCGCCGAGGTCCGTGTTCACGATCTGCTCCACCCTTCTCATTATGAAGTGCCGTACCACTTCGGCAAGGTCGGCCCCGACGGGCACCGGGGACGCGTGGACGGGCGGGGGGGGGGGGGGGTAGTGCCCCCCCCCGCGCGGGGGGGCCCCCCCCGCGGGGGTTTGTGGGGGGGGGGGTGCGGCGCCCCGGCGGCGCGCGCC
>NZ_JBHXNW010000003.1:16760-83325 GCF_042717365.1 Streptomyces sp. NPDC058534 | reverse complement strand
TTTTCGCGGCCGCCCACCCGCGCGCACGCGCCCCCCCCGGGGGCCGCGCGGCCGGCGGCCCGGGCGGGGGGGTGGTTTCACCCCCCCCCCCCGCCCGTCGGGGCCACCGCGCCGGGGGATTTACGCGGTGACGTGTGCCGCCTGCCGGACCTTCCCGCGCAGCGCCAGCCACAGCAGGAGCCCGACGGCGATCTGGGAGACCCCCGCCACACCGATCGCCACATGGATCCCGGTGAGCTCTTCGGCGGCGGTGACGGTGCCCTGTCCGACGACGGCCGCGAAGACCGCGCTCACCAGCGGGATCCCGATCGCGATGCCGACCTGCTGGCTCTGGGTGGCCATGCCGGTGGCCATGCCCTGGGCGTCGGAGTCGACGGACGAGGTGGCGATGACCATGAAGCACAGGGCGGCCAGCATCGAGAAGAACGCGTTCACGAACTGGGTGGCGATCAGCGGGACCAGCCAGTACGAGTCCGAGCCGGCCCACAGCGCCGGCAGCATGAACGCCCCTTGGAGCGCGAGGGAGACACCGAGCATGGTGCGCGGCGAGACCTTCTGGAGGATGCGCGGACCGACGGTCCCGGCGATGATCTGGCCCACACCGATACCGAGCAGCACGAGGCCCGCGATCATGGACGACAGACCGAGCACGTTCTGGACGTACAGGCCGGTGAAGAAGATCAGCGCGGTCTGGCCGCCGAAGATGAACAGGGCGGCCAGGTTGCCGAAGGCGATGTCGGGCTTCTTGAGGATCTTCACCGGCACCAGGGCACCGGCGGTACGGCTCTCCACCACCCAGAACGCGCCGAGCAGCACGGCGCCCGCGATCAGCGAACCTCCCGCGGCCGGGTCGAGTCCCTCCTCACCGACACGGGTGACCCCGTAGATCACCGCGAACAGGCCGAGGGTGATCAGCAGGGCGCCCGGCAGGTCGATGCGGCTCCGCTCCTGGGCCCGGCTCTCGTCGACGACGATCGACACCACGACGATCGCCGCGATGGCCACGGGGATGTTGATGAAGAAGGCCCAGCGCCAGGAGAACACGTCTGTGAGCACACCGCCGAGGACCGCCCCGACACTGAAGCCGGAACTCATCATCACGCTGTTGAGGCCCAGGGCGCGGGTGCGCAGACCGGGTTCGGTGAAGGCGGTCGTCAGCAGGGCGAGCGCGGCCGGCGTGACGGCGGCGGTGGCCAGCCCCTGAAGCGTGCGGGCCACCAGCAGCACCGCGGGGGAGTCCGCGACGCCGCCGACCAGTGAGGACACGGTCAGCAGGACCATCCCGGCGGTGAAGATGCGCCTGCGCCCCACGTAGTCACCGACGCGTCCGAAGACCAGGGTGCAGCCGGCGGCGCACAGGGCGAACGTCGTGGTGATCCACTGCAGGCTCCCGGTCGAGAACCCGAGGGACGCCCCCACCTCGGGCAGCGCGACGTTCAGCACGGAGAAGTCGGCGGCCATCATGAACTGCGACGCCAGAAGCACCACCAGGGCGGCGACCTGGCGGCCTGTCATACGGACCCCGTCCGGCGGGGTGCCCGCGGTGGTCGTGGCGGTATCAGCGGTAGTCATGCACCCACCTTCGGCCGACCGCCGCCACTCAGCCAGATCCCCCTCGAGACCACTCCCGCGGAGACTGCCACTGCCAGTGCCACCCAGCACCGCCACAATAACAAAGGTTTTGTTAAAGTGGCTCCATGGCTACCACCCCCGACCCCGCTCCCGGCGAAGGTCCCGTACGCCCGGTCTCCGTCTCCCTCCACGAAGGCACCATCGCCGCCCTGAAGGCACGCACCGGCAAGCGGGGCATGTCCGCCTACGTCGAGGCCCTCATCCAACGCCAACTGGAGCGCGACCGGCTGCGCGAACTCATCGAAGACGCGGAGGCCCAGCACGGCCCGGTGGACCAAGCTGCGGTCGAGGCCAAGCGGGCGCTCCTGCGCGGTGACGCGGCCGACTCCGTGGACGCCGCGTGAGCGGCACGCTCGTCCTGGACTGCGAGGGCCTGTCCAAGCTCGTACGCCGCACCCCCGAGCTCACCGAGTGGCTCGCCGCCGCCGAGGCCGAGGACATGCGCGTCATCACCAGCTCCGTCACCCTCGTCGAAGCCCGTGACCCCAAGACCAACCAGGCCCGCTTCGACTACGCCGTCTCCCGCGTCAACATCATCCCGCCCACCGAAGCCATCGCCCGCCACGCCAGCAAGCTCCTTGCCTCAGCCGGCCTGCACGGCCACAAGTACGCCCTCGACGCGATCGTGGCCGCCACCGCACTCGCCTCACCCGCCCCTGTGACCGTCCTGACATCGGACCCCCAGGACCTCTTCATGCTGTGCGGCCGCCCAGGCGTCCGCATCGTCAAGGTCTGATTCTGCGAGGCCACGTCTCAACGGAACGCGGGTATCCCTGGTCGACGGCGAACGGGCCGGAGGCGCAGGTCCGTTCCGCAGTCGCCCGGACCCGCCGACGCACCCCACATCACCGTCCTCCTCTGTCCTACCCCGGCTTCTGTCCCAGGCTCCGGCTCCAACTCCGGCCACGACGGCACCCTGATGGATCAGTCCTCCACGGCAGGCGCCGACCTGGAGGCCATAGCCCCGGCGGTCCGCTTTCACCAGTCGAACTCGACGTCGTAGCAGGAGAAGCGGGCGGAGTGGCAGGTATCGCAGTGTGTGTACCAGGGGGCGCATGGTTCACCGCAGGAGGCGCAACTGCCATGCGTGGCCAGTGGTCGGGAAGCGGCCACCAATTGGTTGATTCGTTCGGCGGCCGTCTGCTCGCAGGCCGCCACCTCCTCCGCGCTCAGGCCACCGCATTCACGGCCGAAGGCCAGGACGGCAGTTCCCAGGTCTCGCATGGTCGCGGCGTACTCCTCGGCTTGAGGCAAGGTCATTCGTTCGATACATACGGCCGGGCGGATCAGGTGGTGCAGGGCCGCGCCATGAAGGACCGCCCGGCAGACGGCCGGGTAGGCCGGGCGGTTCACGTCGATGGGCATGGTGATCAGACGCCAGACGGTGTGGCCGTCGCGCGGCCAACGAGCGTCGACGTCCAGAGATGCCGCGACGGCCTGGCGTGCCACCTGTAGCTTTAGGAGGATCTCGGCGACGGGCATCGGCCGCAGCCATGAGCACTCCTGGGCGGTCTTACGGGCGGCGGCGGTCCAGCCGGCCACAGCGTGCGGAATCTCTCCGGGCTCCGGTCGTCCGAGGTCGGTCCAGGTGGGACGCAGCCGAGCCGTCGTGACGCGCAGGCCACCGGACCGCGCTCCATTGGCTGCCTGGACAGCCTGGTCCAGAAGCCGGGCGCCGACGGTGAGGCCGGGCAGGCGGCTGCGGTAGGCACCCACGAGCCCCTCCCCCGCGTCATGGCCCCGCCTGCCGGCCCGGCCGGCGATCTGGGCCGCCTCCCAGATGAGCAACTCCCTGCGGGATCTGCCGTCGTACTTGCCCGTTTCCGCGAACGCCACAGTACTCAGCGGAAGGTTGACACCGTGACCGATCACATCCGTGGTGACGATCACGTCGACCTCGCCCTCGGAGAGACGCCGGATCTGCTCACGGCGGGCCGCGGGTGGCATCGCGCCGTAGAGGACCGTCGCCGACCGGCCCGCCTCGAGCAGTTCACAATGCAGAGCGAGAACGGCTTTGCGGGAGAAGGCCACCACCGCGCTTGCCGACGGGAGAGTCACAGCCTGGAATCCCTGCGTCCGGCTCAGTGTGCCGTGCCGGGTGTGGCGGACCACCGTGATGTCCGTGCCGGGGGCAAAGAGCTTACGCAACAGATCTTCGGCTTCCGGTGCGGCACAAACGTGCACGTCGGTGTGGGCACCGCTCAACAAGAGGCGGGTCCAGGCATGGCCACGGTCTTCGTCGGCCAGCCAGTGCGCTTCGTCGACCACCAGGAAGTCGCCGACGGTGGGCGCCGCCTCGGCCGTGCAGCACAGCACCGGCGCATCCGGGTTGAGGCGTTCCTCACCCGTGAGCAGACCAACCCGCTCCGCACCGAGCCGGGTGCGCAGCCGTTCGTAGACCTCAAAGGCGAGCATGCGCAGCGGCGCTGCGTAGACGCCGGTCCGCCCAGCCTCGGCGCAGGCGGCCAGCAGGGCGATGGCGTCATGTGTCTTGCCGGAGTTGGTGGGGCCCAGGTGGAACGTGACCCTGGGGTCGGCTGTCCGTTCCGGGACATGAGCGCGGGCACGCGCGGCGGCTGCGTGCTCGCGCCGCTCTCGCAGCCGCTTCGAGGCCTGTTCTGCTTTCCGGGCCGCCTGCCGCTCCTCCTTCCGGCGCTGCGCGGCTCGCTGTTCACGCACCACCGCGACCCGCGCTGGGGCGGGAACCGTGGCCAGGTCATGAGCCACGCTCTGCTCGAGTAGATCCGCGGGGACGCCGCGGTCGCGGTACTCGTCCGGGATCTGCTCCGCAGCGCAACCGAGTCGCGCCGCCGCGTCGGATGGGGCGACCAGCTCGGGCGCCGGGCGGCTGCGCCGGGCCCTGCGCAGGGCGGTCGTAAACTCCCCGGCGGCCTCTGCCTGCTCCTCGAGGGTGACAGGATTGGCGTGCGAGCCCAGCACCTCGGTCAGTCTCTCCTCCGCGGCGCGCCTTGCGAGATGGACGGTCTCGGCATGGTTGAGCTGCCCACGGTCGGTGGGCGACTGCGCGGAACTCAACCAGTAGGACCACGCTGCAGCTTTCGTCCAGGGGTCACGCAGCATCAGCAACGCCTGGGCACGGAGCCGCGTACGGTGGCCTTCGGCCCGGCGGTCGGCGCCGGAGGCCAGTTCGGCCAGGTAGGGGCCGGGCAGCCGGGCATCGAGCAGCTCGGGACGGCGCTCGGGCAACTGGCGGGCGTCCGCGGCCGAGTACTGCCAGACCTCGGCGTGATAGCGGTTGGTGTACGACCGGACCGGGCGGATGACCCCGGCGCGCGCCAACTGGTCGAAGCGGTGCCTGCTGATCCCCGCAAGTCCGGCAGCCTCTGTTGCGTGCACCAGGCGGGTGAGCTCGGCGAGTTCACTGGGATTCGCACGCCATCGGGCCACCTCGCCTGCTCTGACGCACAGCTCGTCCCCGCTCCAGCACGTACAGATCACGCCGTGTTCGATCCCCAGAGTGAACTCGTCTCGTCGCAAGCCGAGTTCCCGGCGTGCCGCTTCGAGCGTGAGGTGCCTCGCTGTCGTACCGGCCATGTTGTCCTCCCCCGTGTTCACCGTGCTTCACACTGTGACACCTGGGTCTGACAATCGGTGATCGCACTGTCACTGGAGGTGACCTGGAACTGAGACTCCGGCAGGCTCGGGAGGCGCAGACGATGGTCGGCTGCGCCCAACACGACGCCACGCTCTCGGCCTCGCACGTAGATGGGCTCGGCAAGGCTTTCCATCTGCGTCGGAGTGGTGCACGGGCTGCTTTCTCCGCCCCTTGCCCGGGTCAGAGCCGCTGCACGGGGAGCCTCGGACAATAGCCCTCCTCAGCCAGCCAGTCGCGGGCCCGACCGCGCTGTCGCTCATCGCAGAACCGCTGGTACCAGCGCCAGGAACGCCCGTCACCAGCGAGGACGTCCTTGAAGCGCCGGAAAGCGCCCCGCCCGCCGATGGCCATCCGCAGCCGGTCGCTGAGGGCGGCGTCGCCGAGCCCGTCGATGAACAGCTCCATGTCCCGGTAACCGGCCCTGGAGCCCAGAGCCGGAACGCACAGCCATCGCTCGGAATCGTCCGTCTCCTCGGCCTCAAGCCCAGGCTCCCGCTCGTCAGTAAACGCCGGCCAGCACTCCCCAGTAGACAGATCTAGCCGGCCCCCGTACTCAGCCGGGTCACCCTCCAGCAGCATGGCGAGCATCTCCACATCGACCGGAATCGGGCGCAGGAGGGGGATCGCCGCGTCTCCCGTGACCGTGCGCAGCCGGTGCGCCAGTTCCTCATCGCCCCGGAAGCCCCGTTCCTGGAGTGCGTCGAGAAACGCGGCCGCCATCTCCGCGGCCCCCGGCAGGCCCCGTGGCGCGGCCGCGGCCTCGGCCACTCCATCGCCGGCCAGCTGCAGCACCTCACGCACGGGTCCACGGCGCAACGCGGCAAGCAGCGCCGCCCCGTCCTGCGTGTGGAGCGCGCCGCGCACGGCACGCAGCGCGTCTTCGTCCCATCCCTCGGCCACAGCCCGACGGTAGCGCGCCGCCGAGGACATACGACGCCGGGACCTATTGGCTTCCCGTCGTCGTGTCCGTACTGGTGCCGGTCTCACCCGGTGCCTGCGGGTGGACGATGTTGTTCCGGTCAGCGGCGCCGCTTGTGGCCGTTCTTGCCTGCGGGGCGCCGGGGCTTTTGGGCGAGGCGGATGCCGGGGGCACCCAGTGCGCGGGCCGCCAGCCACCTGAGCTCGTCGAGCCCGGGCCGGTCCGGGTGCGTGGAGTCCAGTGCGGCGGCGATCGCGTCCCTGGCCTCGATGCCCTGGGCGCGCAGCGCCTCCTCGGCGCCGTCTCGGCCGCCCGCCAGTTCAACGAGCTGGAGCAGGCTCTCGGCGAGCACCAGCAGATGCTCGGCTCTCCTCCCAACTCGTCCAGGACGGCTGGGAGGTCGAGGCGCCCGATCCCAAGACGGACAGCGGGTATCGCGTGGTCGCACTCGACGACGACACCGTCGACGTCCTGAAGCGGCACCGTGAACGCCAGGACGCGGACCGCTTTACCCAGGAGGACGGCTCCTGGCTCCACCCGGGCAAGGTGACCGATCTCTTCGAGCGTCTCGTCACCGCGTCCGAACTCCCGCCGATCCGCCTGCACGACCTCCGCCACGGCGCTGCCACCCTCATGCTCGCCGCTGACATCGACATCAAGATCGTGTCGGACACCCTCGGGCACAGTGATACCTGGATCACCCGGGACATCTACCAGAGCGTCCTGCCCCAGGTCGTCAGGAGTGCCGCCGAGGCGACGGCGAAGCTGGTTCCCCTTCAGCGCAAGGCCGAGGCCGAGAAGGCGGCACGCAAGGCCGCGAAGAAGGAGAAGGCCAAGCGCCCCAAGCCCCAGAAGCAGGTCCACGGGCGGATCCGCTCACGCATCGCTCACGCAGGCAAAGTCACGACAACCCGACCGTGTGACCCGTCGTGCCCCGAGCAACAGAAAACCCCAGGTGAAAGGCTATGTGACCTGGGGGTTTAATGGAGCCGCCTTCGGGATTCGAACCCGAGACCTACGCATTACGAGACCATGAGCGGTCATGTTGCGTGGTGCCTCGTCGTGCCACCCAGTGACCTTTTGCCTGATCAAAGTACGTGCGACTGGTTGACCTGTGCCACCCCGTGATGCACGGTCCAAAGGCGTCTGTCCACCGGCTGTCCACCGGTGGAGCTGCCGGAAGTGGTCAGCAAGGGCACTACATGGCTGCAAGCGCAGCTACTGACGAGGCCAGCCGGGCACACGAGGCCGCTTGTCCAAACTCGACAAAAGCACCCTCGTCGGCAGCGAGTGGAGGTGTACCCGCGATCGGCGGGCACGCCCCGGTGGGTCGGCTCAGTCTGGAGCGGGTCCCAATGTGTCCCACGGAGAGGGAGGTTCGCGGTCCTGGCGCGGTTGTGTTCCGCCGGGGTTGCCGTCGGGGTGCTGGTTGATCCAGCCCAGGCCGCCGATGTCGAGTCGGTGGCGGGCGCGGGTGACGGCGACGTAGGCGAGGCGGGCTTCGGCGTCGTCGATGTCGCCGGGCAAGGGGTCACCGTTCTCGTCCGTCTCTTCTTGGTCCATCGGTTCGGTGAAGTCCTCGCCGATGCGGACGGAGGCCCATTCTCGGCCCTTGGCCTTGTGGGCGGTCGAGACCACGATCTCAGCGCCCTGTTCGACCGAGAGTTTGTCCACCGCGTCGAGGATGACGTCGACGCCGTGTTCGTCAACGAGATCGACCAGGGGCAGCAGGTCACGGCCGGACGGGTCGTATTCCGCGTACTCCTGAAGCTCGCCCCAGGAGTCGAAGAGGATCAGTTCAGGGTGGGTGCTGCGTTTGCCCGCCTTGAGGTCGCGGGCGGCTCGGGCGAGGGCCCGCAGGGCCTCGCCCCCGCCGACGAGGGCGACGCGGCGGCCTTCTTCCAGCAGGTGCATGACTTCGAGCATCGCGCCGACGTTGGACCGACACAGGATCGCGTCCGGTTCCTGAACGCGTTCCAGGCTGGTGTTGATCGCCGGGGTGCCGGTCAGCCGGATCGGGGAGTCGACGATATGCAGCCACCGGTTGGCCTCCTCGGCGAGCGCGGAGCCGAAACGGAAGGACTGGGACAGGGCCAATTGGGTGCCGTCGAAGGCGGTCATCACGTCCCGGGCGCCGCGCCACCCGTAAATGGCCTGGGCCGAGTCGCCAACCATCACCAACTGGGTGTGGTCGCGCTGGGAGTTGAAGATCTTCTCGACAACGGGGTTGGTGTCCTGGGCCTCGTCGAGCAGCAGGAAGTCCGCTTCGATCCTCGGCTCGGTCAGGGCCCAGATCTTCAGGTAGTGGTCGTGGTCGAAGCGGACGACGCCTTCCTGGGGGTTTTGGACGTCTTCCCACGCCCGGTTGGCGTACGGCAGCACAACGTCGACGAGCTGGGCGTGCAGGGCTTCGGTTTCGATGCCGCGCAGGCGCGGGACGTGGTGGCGCTGGATGGTGCGGTCAGCGGACTGGCAGAAGCGGGTGACGGTCCGCAGCACCGTGTACGAGAGCGCCTTGTTGGTGACGTTCCGCTCGCCGATGCGGATGCGCATGTTGACGGCAATGCCCAGGGAGGCACCGGTCTTCCAGCCTGGCACCCGGGGCGCGTTCATCCGGGACCCGTACCTGTGGCCCACGGCGCCGAAGGCAAGCGAGTGCGCGGTCTTGCACCGCACATTGCTGGGGAACTTGTGGGCTGCGTCGTTCGCGATCGACTTGTTGAACGCGATGTACCGGCCGGGTTTGGCCGTGCTGGACGCGAGCATCGCCAGCGTCGTCGTCTTCCCGGTTCCGGCGCCGGCCTGCAAGACCAGGTGGTCCCCTCGCCGGAAGGTATCGACGGCCGTGCTCTGCTCGGGAGTAGGTGCGGGCATCGTGCTCCTCAAAGGGTGGGTGCGGCTTCATAGCGCAATCGCAAGGTGACACACAGAGATGATCTACGTCCGGCGATCACAGGAATCCCCGGCCTCTTCCGCACTGGCAGCTGGATGACGACCCGCCCTCGGCAGGGCCGCCTATGCATCGCCGGCGCTCTCTGGCCGTGTCGCACGCCGCACGGCGGAGCGTCTGGGTACAGTACGACCAGCCTCCGACGACTGCATATCACCTGCATTGCCGCTAAAGTGAAGGCATGACCGCGATCACGATCCGGGATGTCCCGGACGACACAGTCAACGCTCTGAAGGTCCGCGCCGCACAGGCGGGCAAGTCACTCCAGGCATACGCCCTGGAGCTCCTCTCCCGGGAAGCCGTCAAGCCCACCCTCGCGGAGATGGCCACACGCCTGGAGCGTGAAACCCGCACCGAGCTCGATACGACCGACATCCTCGACGCCATCGAGGACGGGCGGCACCGACGTTGATCGTCATTGACTGCTCCAGCCTTGTGCACTTCCTCCTCGACCACGGCAAGACCGGAACCGCGATCCGTGAGCGGGTGGGCCGCGCCGATACCCTCGCAGCGCCAGGCCTGCTGGACTACGAGATCACCTCGGCCGCCTTCGGGTTGGCCCGCGGCCGGCGAGGGGGCAAGCCGAAGATCACGGAAAAGGAGGCAGTGAAGGCGATCACCGACTACCAGGCCCTCGCTCTCGACCTGCACCCAACGCTGGTCTTGTGGCAGCGCGTACGCGAGCTGTCGAACAACCTCTCCGTCTACGACGCGCATTACGTGGCCCTCGCCGAGAGCTTCGGTATTCCGCTGATCACCAGCGACGCCAGGATCGAGCGCAGCGGCGCAGCACGCTGCACGATCGAGACCTTCGAGGCGTCCAGCACCTGACCCCAACAGCACCAACGTGCAGGGTTCCCCACAACCCATGAACGGTCTGCGGGGTTCATAGCTGTCGCCGCACTGGGTCTGCTGGGTCTGGCCCTGGCGTCCGCCGCGCCCCGATCAGGTTCCGGCGCTCCCCCTTGCCGAGCCGGAGCGGATCCGTCCGGGTCAGGCCAGTGGGTAGCCCTGGGCGAGCAGGGCTTTGCGGAACGCGGGGAGCTTTTCAGCGGGGACGGCCGGCTGCCGCTCGTCGAGGCGGGTGCAGAGGGCACGCAGGCGGCGGTCGCCCGCAAGAAGCGTAGCCAGGGCTTCGTCGGCGCACTCGATGAGGTGGACCGGGCCGGTGTCGCGGACCTTGTCGAGGCGGCGTTCGGTGTCGTCCGGCACGGTCGGTAGAACCACCACCCCGGCTGCCGGACCGGCCGGCTCCTCCAGCGTCTCCGGAACCGTGCAGGGCCGGATCTCCGCGTACCGAACCCGTGACTCCATACGCCCAGTGTGCCCCTGCCCGAGCGCTGTCCGCCGGTCGCTGCGGTGTCCGTCAGCGACACCGGCGACGCCTCGATCCGCAACCAGACACGGGAGCCGCGCCGCGGGGGGAGGTGAGGCCGCCCTCGGAGCTGACCACAGGACCACCGTCGCCCGATGACCGACGTCGCCACGGTGATCGAGGTCGAGGCTGTCGGCAAGCGCCTCTTTTCGAAGACCCAGGCCCTTGAGACGGAGCTTGCTCATCCACTCCGGCTTTCGTCAGTGCGTTCCGGGCGGCTCGACTACCAGGGCTGGTCCTGGGTCAGTTTCAGCAGGCGCTGCAGGTGCGTGCCGGCCTTGCGCAGGTTGGCCTCAGGGACCTGCCACAGCCGTGCCGCGTCTCCGTAGCCGCCTGCGCTGACGCCGCTCCAGTAGCAGGCGGACCGTTCGGCGGCGGCAGCGAGGACCACAGCCGGGTAGTGCTCCCGCAATGCCTGCGGGTCGGTCAGTCGCCACCAGGAGGCCAGGGCCCGTGCGGCCAGGTGTGCCCCGCGCCGGGCAGGCGTGTGCTGCCACAGCAGGCGGGCGACCGGGTCCAGTTCGGCACCGGTGTGCGGGAGGCGGGTGGCCGCCGACTCGGTACCACCGGAGCGGTAGCGCGCCATCATGATGCCGGCATTCATCGCGTAGGGGGTCTGGTGGGGCAGGACCTCGGCGATCAGAGGGGCGGGCCCGGGGGACCAGCGCAGCAGGTAGTCATGGTCTCCCCGGTCGGTGTGGACCTCGCCTCCGGCACCGTCCCAGCCGCGTCGTCCCTCGGCGGGGAAGGCCACGGCGCTGCAGGACTCCACCCGTTCCCGGGAGCCGACGCCGATCCCGTACAGCGGCCCGGCCGCGCCGTACAGCCGCAGCAGGGCGGCGGCCGGCGAGTCCGGGGCACACAGCCGCTCCAGCTTTCGGCGGTCGCCTGCCGCGGCGTGCTCCCAGAAGGTGACGGCCCGCTTGTTCAGGGTCTTGGGATCGGAAGACCGGCGCTGCGGCGGGGACGGGGCACGGCCGGGTGCGGCGGGCCGGGAGCCGGACCGGGAGGAGGAGCGCACCGGTGACGTCTCGGCGCTTCGCCCGGCCTTCGCCTCGCCTCTGCTCCGCGGCGCGGAGCCGCCGGCCGCGGCCTGGGCGTTTCGCGCGGCCGGCGGCCCCACGGCGACGGAGGCGTCCGCGCGCACCGGCGCCGCCGCGCCTGCCGCGGATGCCGCGGATGCCGCGGATGCCGTCGCGTGTGGGGCGGCGCCGTCGCGGGGCGGCGGTACGGACTCCGGGGCCGGATGTGGGGTGGGACGCTTGCGGGCCAGGCATCGGGCGCAGCCCAGGTGTGTCTTGGCCGCGAACAGCGGCGCACCGCTCTGGGCGCAGGCCGGGCAGCGCAGTGGGGCGAACTCTCCGGCGGGCAGCAGCCAGTCCAGGTCCAGCGGGTAGCGCCGCTCGCCCCTGCGGACGTCCAGTGCGAGGCGCAGCGCCGGCACTCTCAGCAGGTGCAACCGGTAGGGAGTGAGCGTGTGGCGGGCACGGTATTTCTCGGTGATCTCGGCCAGGCGGCGGGCCCGCTCTTCGCGGGTGCTGTCGATACGGGCATGCAGCAGTGCCGCGCGGTCCTCGGGCGCGGTGGCGGCACGACGCTGGAGGGAGTCCACGGCGGCGGCGTAGTACTCCTCGGCGCGGGTGCGCTCCTTGGCGTACGCGTCGCCGATCTGCCCGGCCAGCCCGTCGCGGCGCAGCACGGCGGCCGCCTCCAGCAACCGGTGGGCCTCGGCGAGGGCCGCCGCCAGGTCCGGCCGGCTGGTGGAGGCGTAGTCCACGGCCGCGGCGAGCCCGGCAGGCGGTGCGGTCCCGGCGAGGGGGTCATGGCCGGTGCCGGCGAAACGCTCGCTGACCCTCGCCGGCACCCGCAGGCGGCTGGGTACGTCGACGAACACCTCGGCCTGTTCCTGGAAGTGGTCCTCCGCGGAGAGCTCGTAGCCCACCAGGGCGCCCACGCGGAGCACCGGCCGCAGGACCCGCTCGGGCGTGGCGTCGGCACGCGGATCCAGGCGCCCGTGGTCGACCGGCAGATACTCTCGGGCCTTGGCCAGCAGCGTGGCTGCGTCGGGCGGCACGGAGCGCGGCGCGGCCAGGGTGAGGGTGCCGGTGTCTCCCCCGGCCAGGACGCTCTCGGCGGCCCTGGCGACCACCGGGTGCCCGGTCACCAGCAGCAGGGCGCCGTCTTCGCGGGCGACATCGGGGTCGGCGGTGATCGCGGTCTCCTCCGGCAGCTCCAGTTCGCCCGCCAGGGCAGCGGGCAGGAGTGCCAGGGCGGTGTCCCCGGCGTCCTCCCACAGCCCGCCGCGGTGGGCGACCCAGTCCAGCCAGAAGGTCAGCCCGGCCTCTTTCCGGATCACCGGCCCGCCTCCGGCTCGTCGTCGCCGCCGACCAGCGCGTCGACCGCGCCGCGGCTGTCCAGGTAGTCCGTGCGGGCACTGACCAGCTGCTCGCCCAGGCACTCCAGGCGCTCGGCGAACTCCACGTCGTCCTCCGCGGTGGCAAAGGCGTCGAAGACAGAGGCTTCGAAGTCGAAGTCCTCGTCCACCCGGCCCAGGATCATGTCGAGTTCACCGACGACCAGCTCGAACAGATTGATCTTGGATTCGAGGACGTGGAGGATCCGTTGCTCGATGGTGCCCCGGGCGACCAGATTGGTCAGCACCACGTCGTGCTCCTGCCCCACGCGGTGCAGTCGGCCCAGGCGCTGCTCGATCTGCATGGGGTTCCACGGCAGGTCCACGTTGGCCATCACATGGCAGAACTGCAGATTGCGGCCTTCTCCGGCGGACTCCGTGGACAGCAGTACCGGCGCGGAATCGCGGAAGGCCGCCACCGCCGCCTCCTTGTCCCGGCGCGAGAGGCTGCCGTGGTAGACCGCCGCCTGTACGCCCTCGCGCTTCAGCCTCGCGGCGAGCGCGTCCAGCGTCTGCCGGAAGGCGGTGAACACCAGCACCTTCTCCCCCTGTCCGTTGTGTCGGCGCAGCCGCTCCAGCAGGAGATCGGCCTTGGTGGACCCCTCGATCTCCCGGGCCAGCGCCGCCAGGTCCGGCCAGCCGGCCTTGGCCAGGGTCGGCACGGCAGCCTGGGGGCTCGACCCGGCGAGCCGGGTCAGCCCGCGCAGGGTCAGCAGTCGCGCCGGGGACGCGCCCCTGGCCTCGGCCCTGATTCTGGCCGCGATCCCCGCATACAGCTCCGCCTCCTTGGGCGAGGGTGCCACCAGTACCGTCTCGGCCAGTCGCTGCGGCAGCAGCACCTCGACCTCGCTGCGCCGGTGACGGACCATCACCTCACGGGTGCGGGCCCGCAGCGCGTCGAGGTTCCGTGGCGCCGAAGGATCCGCCCCGGCCCCGGCGTGCCGCTGGCGGAACTGCGCGGGCGTACCCAGCAACCCGGGCGCGACCAGGCTCACCAGCTCGTACAGGTCCTGCAACCGGTTCTCCACCGGAGTCGCGGTGAGCAGCAGCAGGTAGCGGGCACGCAGGGCCCGAACGAGCTTCCCCGAGGCGCTGCGCGGATTGCGCAACCGGTGCGCCTCGTCCGCCACCACCACGTCCCACTGCCCTGCGGTCAGCCGGGACTTCAGCGGCTCCCGGCGCGCGGAGGCGATCGAGGCCAGCACCACCGGCCGTTCCGCGTCCACCTCCGCCCAGTACCCGTCGCGGCCCCGGGCGATCACCGTCGGCAGGCCGAACTTGCGCTCCAACTCCTCGCGCCACTGCTCGACCAACCCGGCCGGAGTGAGCACCAGCGTCCGATCCGCCAACCCGCGCATCCGCAGCTCGGACAGCACCAGGCCCGCCTCGATGGTCTTGCCCAGGCCCACCTCGTCGGCCAGGATCGCCCGGCCTCGCATCCGCCGCAGCACCGTCCGAGCGGTCTGCATCTGGTACCCGAACGGCACGAACGACAGCTGCGGCAGCGACAGGAAGGAGTCGAAACCGGGCCTGCGCCATACCGCCACCGCCGCGTCCACCAGCACCGAGTTGACCGGATCCACCGGAGCCGCGCCCAGCTGGGCCAACAGCATCGCGAACGCGTCGGGCAGCCCTTCGGGCCGCGGGGCCGAGCTGTCCACGGCGGCAGGGCGGGTGGCGGCGGTACTCAAGCGACCTCGCTCGGGGAACGGCGTGCGGACGGCAACGGGCACATTCCGTCACCCGGCCGGCCCAGCCTACCGACGGCGTCGCCAGAGCCGTAACCTTGGTCTCACCCGAAAGAGGGACAGTCCAGGCCTCGCGAAACGCGCCGAAGTGCCTGTCGGTAGGCTGCACGGCCGTGAGCGAGTACCAGTACTACGAGTTCCAGGCCATCGACCGGCCGTTGACGAAGGACGAGCTCGAAAAGGTACGGGCCCTGTCGAGCCGGGCCCGGATCAGCGCGACGCACTTCGTCAACGAGTACCACTACGGCAACTTCCGCGGCGACGAGCGCAAACTGACGGAGCGGTTCTACGACGCCCACCTGTACTTCGCCAACTGGGGCTCGCGGCGCCTGCTGCTGCGCCTGCCCACCACACTGCTGCCCGCTCACGCCGTCGAACCGTTCCGCGTGGAAGACGCCCTGACCTGCTGGACCAGGAAGGGGCACCTGCTGCTCGACTTCTCCTACGAGGCCGAGGACGGCGGCGAGTGGGACTTCGAGACCTCCTGCACCCTCGCCTCCTTCACCGCCCTGCGCACCGAACTCGCCGCGGGCGACCTGCGTCCCCTCTATCTGGCCTGGCTCTCCGCGCTCACCCGCTGGGAACTGGAGGAGGACGTCGACGAGGGCGAGTACACCTCCACCCTCGAGCCGCCCGTACCGGCCGGCCTTGGCCGGCTCACCGGCCCGCAGCAGGCCTTGGCCGACTTCCTTCGTGTCGACCCGCATCTGCTCACCGCGGCTGCCCGCGCCAGTGGTTCCGCTCCTTCCCGGACGATCGACAAGGACGCGCTCGCCGCCTGGATCAGCGCCCTGCCACCCCACGAGAAGGACACTCTGCTGCTGGACGCCGCGCTGGGCACCGCCCCGCAACCGGGCCCCACTCTGCTGGCCCGCCACCGCGCCGCGTCCCGCGGTACAGCCGAACCGTCCACCGCCGCCCCACGCCGCTCCGCCGCCGAGCTCCTGGACGCCGCCCACGAGGTGCGCGGCGAGCACATCCGGCAGCAGGAACAGGCCCGCGCCCGGGCTCGCCGGGCCGAACAGGCAGCTCGTGAGAGCCACCTGGACCACCTGGCCGAGAACTCCGGGCAAGCCTGGGAGGACATCACCCATCTGATCGGGAAGAAGCAGCCCGGCCCCTACGACATCGCCGTCACCCTCTTGAAGGATCTCCGCGAGGTCCACGACCGGGCGGGCACCCCCGAGGAATTCGCCCGGCGCCTGCACGACCTGCGTGAACAGCACCGCGGCAAGCCCTCGCTGACGCGGCGCTTCACCAACGCCGGCCTGACGGCCTGACGGCCCACTGAGGCGCGTTCAGATGTGGTCGCGCGGCCCCTCGGCCAGGATGCGGAGCGCGGCGAGGGCGGCCGGGCGGCCGGTGGCGGACAGGGAGACCGGGGCGTCGACGGGCCGTTCACGCTCGTCGAGGTAGCCGAGTTCGCGGCCGGTGTGCCAGAACCTCCACAGCAGCCGCTCGGTGTCCCTCACCTCCATCCCGGTGCCGTCGCCGTGGGTGAAGCCCGCGGCAAGCACCGGATGGACGGCATCGCGCAGGTCCTCGCGGAGCCGGGGCGCCGCCCACAACGCGCCCAGGGCGCACTCGGCCACCTGCCGATCCGCCGCGGTGGTGCCGAGCCAGGCCAGCGCGGCCGTGTGCTGGCGCAGCTGGTGGTCCGTCAGCTGAGCACGGCCGGCGGCCGAGAGTTTGAGCGTACGAAGGCGCTTGGTCACCAGTCGGTGGATGCGGGCGAGTTCGTGCAGGTGGGCCAGCTGGTACAGGTCCGCCTCGGAGCGCGGCCCCTTGCCGATCGGGTACCACTGCGGGTAGCGGGCGAACGCGGCTGCCACCAGTTCGCGCGGCAGGTAACCGGCCTGGGTCAGGGTGACGCCGTCACCGATCTGCTCCAGCAGCCACAGCAGCGGCTCAGCGGTGTCCGCAGGGGCCGCGGCCGGCTCCTCCAGGGCCGGCAGGACGGCGGCGAGCAGCGCGCGACGCTCATGTGGGGGCGCCGCGGCCCACACGTCGGCGCCGTTCGCGGCGGACGGCCTCCAGCGGGGTGCGCCCCTCGAGCACGCCTGCGCGGTGGTGATCCAGTGCTGGACGAGACGCCGGCGCGCAGCCGGGAACGTACGCGCGTCCGGGTCGAGCTCGCCCTCCCCCAGGGCGTGCTCCAGCCGGCGTTCGAGGTCGGCACGGGCCAGCGCTTCCTGGATACCCATGACCTGCCCCCAGCTCAGCTCGGATACGTCTGGCGGGGTCGTGGGCGAAGCGGCCTCGGCCTTGCGGTAGGCCGCGAAGCCCGCCTCCTCGGAGCACTGCCAGGCCGCCAGCACCGCCGCGGTGGTCCCGCTGGTGCACACCGCGGCCGCCCGAACGCGGCCGGCCCGGTCAGCAGGTCGGCCAGGACGGCGACAGCCCGCCGCTGCTCACGGACGTCCGCGTGCCACTTGTGAGGCAGCTCGTACCAGCAGAACCGTTCGACCTCGGCCGCAGAGAGCACGACGAGCGGGTCACCGTCGGGCACCAGCCAACCCAGCAGGCGCCGCGCCATAGCCTCGTCCGCCACCAACGACGTCACCTCCGCCGCGCTCCGGCCACCTGCCGATCCTCCCACGAAAGGGGGGCATGTCCGTGGGCGACGCCACGACGGCAACTTCACCAGTGACATCACCCTGTGCAGCCAAGTTGTTCCCTCAGACTGTAGGAACACCACAACGCCTACGCCGCCCACCACCATTCTGCCCGCGACACCGGAACCCTCGGCACCACGGCCTACGAGACGACCCTGAGGCACCGTCACACACGCTTGTCCACCGACAGCCCACCGGAGCCTCCGCCCGCATACGCAACCGAAGGATCAAGTGCGCCAAAACAGCTGGTCAGAGCCCTACCATTGCCCGTCGACTGCAAGGAGTCAACCTACGACCTACGCATTGCGATGCACAGGGCACAAGTGCCCCATCCGCCCGAATTCCAAGGTCAACGAAAACAAGAAACCCCAGGTCAGGGACATGACCTGGGGCTCACCATGGAGCCGCCTTCGGGATTCGAACCCGAGGCCTGCGCATTACGAGTCAGCACATGATCATCCCGATCCTGATCAGCATGACCTGATTCTAGGGAAAGTTGCAGGTCAGAGCGGGTGCGGGCGCCCGCCCTCGCTGAGCCTTGCCGCATCGTCCCTGGTCCTTCCGTTCCCACCAGGTTCCCATCCGTTCCCGTATTCCGGCCCCAGGACCGTGCTGAACGGCAGCGTCGCTGGTTGCAGTGCGGGGCTGATCTGGGGAGCTTCGCATCTGCATTGGGATGAGAATGACGTCCTGCCCCTTCACCCGGGGCAAGCCCCACTCTGGACAGCCTGGGCCGGTTCTTCGGCGCGATCTTCGCCGGGTACGGGCTGGCCTGGCTGTGGGCAGCCCGGCAGGACCCCGTCCCGGCGAAGGTGGTGCGGTGGCTCGCGGCGGTGTTCCTGCTGGGCGGCGTGGGGCGGCTGCTGTCCCTGGCGGTGCACGGGTGGCCGCACTGGTTCCAGGTGGCGCTGACCGTGATCGAGTTGGTCTTCCCGCTGACCTGGTTCTGGCTCGCGGATGCCGACGAGCGGGCGTCCCGGGAGCGGCGGCCCGCGGGTGCGCCGGCCGCCAGGCCGCCTCTTCCGGATCCTGCGTGACCCGCGCCGCCCGGCACCGTACCCGCCGCGTTGTGGAGACACCCCGGTGCGGCTACTCCCCGCGGAGTAGCGGCACCACCTCCCGCTGCGGGACGACCATGGTGCCCCCGCAGCGGCATTCTGGCTGTCGCGCACCGGGGTTGCACGCCCACACCGCCCGCCGGGGACCCACGCCGAATCCCTTCACCGATAATCCAGGAGATGTCATGCTCACATCAGCACAACAGTCCCACGCGGCCTCGCTCCGGGGCGCGGTCCCGCGCCCGCGCGGTGCCGTTGCGCTGCTCACCGTCTCGCTCTCCTACGCCGCACTCACCGCCGCGTACGTCGTCACCAACCGCGCCACCCCGCAGCCCGACGCCTCCGGGCGCGACATCCTGAGCCACGTACGCGACCACGGCACAGCGATCGACCTGGGCGCCTTCCTGCTGCTCATCGCCGCCGTTCTCCTGGTGCCCGTGGCCGCCACCCTGGCCCGGCTGGTGCGGCGGGGGCAGGGACAGGACCAGGGCGCCGCGGCGGTGACAGTCCTCGCCGGCGGACTCCTGGCCAGTGGCGCACTGGCCTCCAGTGCCGCGCTCACCTGGACCCTCAGCCGGCTTCAGGAAGACGCACCCGCACCCCTGGCCCGTGCCCTGGCAGACCTGTCCTTCCTCGCCGGCGGTGTCGGATACGCCGTGTCCTTCGCTCTCCTGGCGGCAGGCACCTGCCTGGCAGCCCGCGAGAGTGGGCTCCTGCCGCGCGCCTGCGCCACCACCGGGCTGGTCATCGCCGCCGCCGGACTGGCCGCCACCCTCACGCTCCTCGCCCTCGACTTCGGCTACCTGCTGCCCGTCGTCCGCTTCGGTGGCACGGCATGGCTGGTGTGGGCCGCGTTCGCACTGTTCCGCGCGCGCCCGAACGCACCGCGGACGAACGCATGACCGCAGGCGAGCACATGACCGCGGACGAACGCATCACCGTCACCTCGCCCGTACGATCGCGCTCGGCCTGGCAGACCCCCGTCGGCGCGGCCCTTCTACTGCTCGCGTCCGCCGCCTTCCACACGGTCGTCCTCCTGCTCGCCGGCGGCCCGTGGGACGGCCCCGTCTCCTGGCGGAAGCCGATCACCTTCGGGCTGTCCTTCGGTGTCAGCGTGCTGACCGTCACCTGGATCTGCCGGCTCCTCCCGCTCGCCGCGCGCACCCGCACTCTCCTCCTGGGCGCGTTCACCGCGGCGTCCCTGCTGGAGACCGGTCTGATCACCCTGCAGGCATGGCGCGGTGTCCCCTCGCACTTCAACACCGAGACCACCTTCGACACCTTCGTCACGCGCGCCCTCGCGGCCGGCGGCGTCACCCTCATCGCGGTCGTCGTCGCACTCACTGTCGCCGCACTGCGCCCCCGCCCGACAGCCGCCCCCAGCATGAGGCTCGCGCTCCGCGCCGGACTGGTGGCGCTCACTGGCTCCATGGCGGCCGGAGCGGTGATGATCGCCTACGGGCTGACGCTGGAGGGCGCGGGCCGCGCGGCCGAGGCCTACCAGGCGGCGGGCTTCCTGCGCCCCGCCCATGCCGTCACCATGCATGCCGTCCTGCTGCTGCCCTCCCTGGCCTGGCTTCTGAGCCGTACCCGACGACCGGAGGCGGAGCGGCTACGCCTGATCCGCCTCACCGTCGCCGCGTACGGCGCCGTCGTCGTGCTGGTCACCGCCGCGGCCGCGGTCGGCCTCACCTTCGCCTCCCCGGCCACCACAGCCGTGGTGAGCGCGTGCGTCACGGTGGCCCCCGCGTTGGCGTTCCTGGCGTTCGGCGTATCGCCGGGCGTACGTGAGAACCGCGGTTCCACCAGGCCCGGCAACCGGGAACCCACCCATGGCTCGCACCGCGCCGCCCTCGCCGCCGGCCTGGACGACGACGACCGGAGGCATGACACATGACCCAGACCGCGAGCAGGAAGCACCCCGGGACCGTCGCGAGCGCGAGCGCGGGCAGCGCGGCAGCAGAGGGCACTGCCCCCGGTCCGGCAGCCCGCCCGGCACCCCACCCCCGAACACCGCTCGCCGCGGGAAGGGGTCGACGCCTACCTCAGCGATGGCGCAAGGCGATCCTCACCCTCCACGTGACGGTGGCGGTCGGCTGGGTGGGAATCGAGATCGCCCAGCTCCTCCTCGGGCTGGTCGGCCTCACCACCGACGACGCCGGACTCGTCAGCGCAACCCGCGTCGTCATGGAGGTCCTCGGGATCGAACTGATCGCCATCATCGCCTGGACGACCCTGCTGACCGGCCTGCTCCTCGCGACGGCGACGCAGTGGGGCCTGCTGAAGCACTACTGGATCGTGACCAAGCTCGTCATCAACATCATCCTGATGCTGAACGGCCACTTCTTCCTCCAGCACTGGCTACGCGAACAGGCAGAGGTGGGCAAGGCCCCTGAATCCCTCAGCCTGCAGCTGGTGATCGTCATGAGCATCGCCCTGGTGCTGCTGGTCACGGCGACGACACTGTCCATCTACAAGCCCTGGGGCAAGACCCGCCGCGGCCGCCGCCCCGCGGCCAAGAGCACACGCCCCTGACATGCCCGCGTAGGAGCGCCACCGGCTCATCCGCCGCCGCGGCGGCCGTCCGGACCGGCCGCACAGAGCCCTGCGCCGGCTACGCGACCCGGACGCCGGCGACGAGCCGTGACACTGCGCCGACCGCCCGGACCGATCGATAGCCCGCTCACGGGTCGTGGCGTTGTACCGCTACTTCCGCTAACTAAGAACTACGGGCTGTAGGCCCACACGGCCACGTCGACCGCTGGGACGTCACTTCGCCCTCGAGCTCACTCACATGAGTCCCGCCGGCGCCAGAACTCGAGGCCCCAAACAACGCCGCAGCACCACGTATGCACACCCAAGCCCTTGGCTGGCAACACCGAGTACCGATAACCCGGCCCACGCCAGATCCCCCAAAATGGTCCCGAAGATCAATAATTATGGACACAGGGGACTTATCGAAGAGATGGCGTTCCCAGAATGTTCCCATCAGGGCATAGAAAAGGCCCTCCATGATCTTCATGGAGGGCCTTTTGGCCCCTGACCTGGGCTTTCCTGAGCCGCCTTCGGGATTCGAACCCGAGACCTACGCATTACGAGCACGCTAGCGATCATGGTGGGCTGTGACGCGTGATGGCGGCAGATCCCGTTTCCGCAGGTCAGAAAGCACGTGACCGTCTCGCTGTGCATCGTGGTGCCGCAGGGTCCAGAGGCGTCCGCGCTCCCCTTGCGCTCCCCCGAGTGCGCTTCGTGGGGTCGGCAAGCCAGGCAGCCTCCGCCATCGCGGTTCCAGCTGCCTCTTGTTCACTTCCGATAAGGGCAGGATCTCCGACACGCTCTTCAGCCGTCCATCTGCATACCAGGGGCCCCTGACCCGTGGTGTGGAAGGTGTTGCGCTCGGAGTAACGGGATCTGCACCCACGACCTCTTCGTCCCGAAAGAGGTTCGGGTGGCGATCTTGCCTGCGCGGATTGCGTTTTGCCTGATCAGAGGCTTGGTCTCTATCGGCCTCGCGGGGTGCGGAAGGGGCGCGGGAGCAAGTCGGCTCCCAATCGGCTCCCAGGCATAGCCGCTCGAGCGGCAGGAGCTCTGCTTGCCGACCGCAGACGTGGTTCTCCACGATGGCGGCGCGTCTCCGCGTGTTCAGCGGGGTGCGGGACCGGAGCGGCGGCCCATGCGCCGGCCGAGGTAGAGGAATGCGGCGATGGCCACCACGATGCCGATGATCAGCAGATAGATGAGGCCCTCGGCTAGGACTCCGATGAAGCCCAGGACCACGGCGACCAGCAGCAGGAGGAGAAAGACGATCACGAGAGGTCCTCTCGTTGGGGCGCTGGGGGCCGTGGCGATCTGCGCCCCGGTTCAGCGTCGGGCGAGGCGGCGTTCGCCGCTGCCGCCGGTCTGGTAGTCGAGGCCGTAGTGGCTGTAGATGGCGGGCTCGTCCTCTGCGGGCAGTGCGCCGTCGGTGTCGATGGACGGTGCGTCTTTGACCTGCTTCTTGTCGACGGTGACCTTGACGTAGCCGGGGCCCACGCGTGCCTGATCCAGCGGTACGAAGGCGAGGCGCTTGCGGGTGGGCATGCCGATTTCGACTGTGCAGAAGAGCGGCTGGTCGGAGGCGGTGTCGACGTAGATCGCCTCCATAGAGCCGATCTTGTCGCCAGAGGCGTCGACGACGGTTTCGCCCTGCCACTCCCGAAGATCCGTAGCCTCGAACATGGGCGTCTCCTTTGAAGATGCGTGAGTTGCCCGGGGACCCCTACAAGTGCCGGGCACTCGCGTAAATAAGCAGCAGCGGGCGGGGGCTCTCGGATCGCAAGCACAACCCAGGGCTGAGTGCTGGCGAGCTATCGGTTGAACACTCCGAGGTTTTCGCGCGGTGCGCGGGGCCGAAGAGTGAACGGAACTTCGACAGCCGCTTGGCGGTTCATGTGTGTCCATTTTATCTTCGGAATGACCGGAAGGCTTTATGGAGACGCGGGAGGGCAGTCGGGGTGTGAGGGGGCGCCTTGACGGTTCTCGCGCAACACGCGCGGCAGACTGATGCAGTCCAAGGCTGTGGCCATGTGGTCATTCGTTGCGGCCATGGCGTAGCCGTACAGCTCAGGGAGCCACATCTCTAGACCTGCCGGGCCCGGGCCCTCAACGCTTGCGGCGACGAATCAGGATGACCGTGGCGAGTGCTGCTGCCGCGCCGACCGCCAGGATCGCGCCGCGGTGCGTGCGTGTCGCCTCCGCCACCTGGCCGGCCTTGTCGATTACCTCGTCGGGCGTCTTCTCCTGTGCCATCTGCCGGGCGCGGGTGGTCTTGTCCTGGAACTGCTCCTTGACCTTCTCCGCTGTCTCTTGGGCCTGGGCCTGGACCCTTGCCGCAGTCTGCTGCACCTGTGCCTTGACGTCCGCCTTGGCGGCGAGCGCTTCCACGGTGCCGCTCAGTTCCTCCCGTGTCCTCTCCACCTGCTCGCGGAGATCTGCCGGCGTAGGTGCGGAGTTGTTGCTGTTGTCGCTCATCGGTGTGCACTCTCCTTGATAGCGGCGACGTCTGTCTTGACGCTCTCGATGGTCTGCTGCGGGGAAGCCGGGGTTGCATGACCGATCTGCTTTTTGCCGGTGACGGCCAGCGTGCCGGCGACCGCGAAGAGGAGGGCCGTGACGGCAAGGGCAGCGGCCCATAGCGGCCACACCAGGTCCAAGGCAGCGATCGCGGTGACCACGAGGGCTTGCAGCGCGAGGAAGCCGACGAGCCCGGCTCCGCCGAACAGCCCGCCACCGAAGCCGAATCGCTTCGCCTTCTCCTTCATCTCCGCTTGGCCCAGGGCCAGTTCCTGGCGCACCAGTTGCGAGAGCTGCTCCGATGCGTGTTTGACCAGTTCACCCACCGAGTCTTCGGTGGCGGTGGGGTTGGGTTCTTCCGGCGGCTTGTTCATCGTGATGACGTGCCTTCCTCGCACGGACAAGGCCGTGCTGTCGTTGCGCGCCGCCTACCCGATGGTGCCGGGTCCACTCTCATTGGGCGATCTTGACGGAAGCGTTGGCGGCTGTGGCGGGTCTGCATGCATTGTCAGCGGGGCGTGCGCCGAGAGCCGCGGCCCATGCGCAGACCAAGGTAGAGGAACGCGGCGATGGCCAGCACAATGCCGATGATCAGCAGGTAGAGGAGACCTTTGACGAGGGCTCCGATGAAACCGAGGACAACGGCGGCGAGCAGGAGCAGGAGAAAGACGACCACGGGCGGTCCTCTCGTTGGAGAGCTTGGGCGTGACCCTTTGGCATCGTCTGCTCAGCGTCGGGCGAGGCGGCGTTCTCCGCTGGCGCCGGGCTGGTAGTCGAGCTCGTAGTGGCGGTAGATGGCGGGCTCGTCCTCGGCGGGCAGTACTCCGTTGGTGTCGATGGACGGGGCGTCCTTGACCTGCTTCTTGTCGGCGGTGACCTTGACGTAACCGGGTCCGACGCGCGCTTCTGCCAGCGGTACGAAGGCCAGGCGCTGGCGGGTGGGCAGGCCGACCTTCACCGTAGCGAAGGCGGGCTGGTCGGAGGCGGTGTCGACGTAGATCGCCTCCATGGAGCCGATTTTGTCACCGGAGGCGTCGACGACGTTCTGGCCCAGCCATTCGCGCAGATCGGTGGCTTCGAACATGAGCGTCTCCTCGTGTGGATACGTGCCGTGTAGATACGTGTCTACCGCGTACCCGTAGACATACCGAGCACTCCCGTGACCGGCGCGGCTGCGCCCCGGCGTGAAGGAGAGCAAGGGGAGTAATGGCAAGCTGGTGGACTGCCGAAGAGCATGCTCGTCACCGGCGGTGCTTCAGCCGTGCCAGCAGCAAAGCGGCGCACTGTCCACACATTTCCCACGTTTTTGCCAAGGCGGGGGCGGGGCAGAAGACCACCCGATGTGGCATCCGCTGCACGGCGGCTCCTGCACATCAACCACGTAATTCCTCAGGGGTGTGGACTTCGCCCATGCGAAGCCTGCCTCCCTGGCTGGGCCCGCACGTCTGAGGCCCGGGAGCTGGGAAAGGAGGGCACTGGCTGTGGACTGGCTTGTCAAACTGCCCGTTGTCGGACCGCTGATGGAACGTTTGATGCGCACGCACGCGTGGCGCGTCTACGAGCGGCTGGAGACCGTCCACTGGGCCCGGCTCGCCGCCGCGATCACCTTCCTCAGCTTCCTCGCCGTCTTCCCGTTGATCACCGTCGCGGCCGCCGTCGGTGCCGCGCTTCTTCCGGAGAGTCAGCTGAACCAGCTGCAGGACCTGCTCAGTCAGCAGGTCCCCGTCCTTGCCGAGCAGCTCGACCTGAAGGCCCTGGTCGACAACGCCGGAACGGTCGGCCTGATCGCTGGAGCCTTGCTGCTGTTCACCGGCATCAGCTGGGTGTCCTCCCTGCGCGAGTGCCTGCGGGCGGTGTGGCAGAAGGAGGAGGATCCCGGAAGCCCCCTGCTCCTCAAGGCCAAGGACGCCGGCGCACTGTTCGGCCTTGGACTGCTCGGAGCCCTTGCCATGGGCGGGTCCGCCTTCGCCAGCAGCGCCGTGGGCCGGGTGGCCGAGCTGATCGGGCTGAAGGAAGGCGGTATCGGCACCGTTCTGCTCTTCCTCGCGGGCCTGGCCGTCGCCGTCGGAGCGAACTTCGTACTCCTGGCCTACCTCCTCACCCGCCTGCCCCAGGTGCGCCCCACCCGGCGAGCGGTGGTGATCGCCTCCCTCATCGGCGCTGTCGGCTTCGAACTGCTGAAGATGCTCCTCAGCGGATACATCCAGGGCATCGCGGCCAAGAGCATGTACGGCGCCTTCGGCGTACCGGTAGCCCTGCTGGTGTGGATGAGCTTCATGGCTAAGCTGCTGTTGGTCTGCTCGGCCTGGACCGCGACCGAGGCGGAACAAGCCGCACCGTCGGACGAGGAGAACCACAGCGAGTCCGCCACCACCGGGCCCGAGCCCGCAGATGTCCTTGCGGCCAAGCCCTGACCGCCGAAGTGCCCGAGCGGCGACCACTACGACGTCACCTCACTCACACACCCTCTCGACATCTTTTGACCCACTTCGAGCACGGTGTGTAGCGTCCCCCGGATCCCGATGCCCTGCCCAGCAATAGAGAGCGGAGAGTCACCCTGTGTCACCCACGGACGCGCCCGACTGGCTTCTGGATCACGCAGACACGCTGATCGGCGTACCCCTGCGCATCCTGCTCATCGTCATCGTGGCCGCGCTCGTCCGCGTACTGGCCAAGCGCGCCATCACCCGCGTCGTGAAGCGCATCCTCCAGCCCGCCGACGAGAGCGCCGGGAGCGAGCCGCGCCGTACGACTCGCGGACCGGCGGTCCTGCAGCGTGACCGCAGCCGTGCCAACGAACGCCGCCAGCAGCGGGCCAGCACGATCGGCTCGGTGCTCAGCAGCATCGTCACCATCGTCATCGCCGTGATGGGCCTGGCGATGATCCTCGACCAGATCGGGATCGCACTGGGCCCGCTGCTCGCCAGCGCGGGCGTCGTCGGCCTGGCAATCGGCTTCGGCGCGCAGAGCCTGGTCGCCGACTACCTGTGCGGCATGCTGATCATGGTCGAGGACCAGTACGGCGTCGGCGACTCCGTCGACCTCGGAGAGGCCGTCGGAACAGTCGAACACGTCGGCCTGCGGCTCACCCAGGTACGCGACCTCAACGGCGGGCTGTGGCACATCCGCAACGGCGAGATCATGCGCGTGCGCAACGACAGCCAGGAATGGGCCCGCGCCGTCCTGGACGTCTCCGTCGCCTACGAGTCCAACCTCGACACCGTTTACAGCGTGCTGGAGAAGACCGGCCACGACATGCGCCAGGATCCGCAGTTCGACGGTGTGCTGCTGGAGGACCCGGCCGTCTGGGGCGTGCAGTCCCTCGACGCCGACGGCGTCGTCGTCCGCGTCGCCGTCAAGACCGTCCCGCTCAAGCAGTGGGGCGTCACCCGCGAACTGCGCCGCCGCACCAAGGACGCGCTCGAAGCCGCCGGCATCGACATCCCCTTCCCGCAGCGGACCGTGTGGATGCGAACCGACAAGGACATCAACATCCCCGCCAACGGCAGGATCCCCAACTCCCGCTGATTGACCGACAACGAGAAGCCTGCACAGGAACTCCTGTGCAGGCTTCTCGTCATCGCGCCGACAGTGCGACACCGCTCCCGGAGCTGCGCTGCTCCTGGGCGTGCCTGATGCTCAGCTGTTGCTGGACCGCGTGCGGCGAAGCGCCATGACACCGGTGCCGATCAGTGCGGCGGCGCCCATCGCGAGCAGACCCATCTGGTCGTTCGCACCCGTGTGAGCGAGTGCCGGCTCGCTCGGAGCGGACTGGGCGGGCCCGGTAGCCTCCGCCAGGCTCGGTCCGACCTCTGACGCGCCGACGGGGGCGAAGCCACCCGAAGACCGTCCACTGACGCTCGCGTCGAGGTGGCCCGAATGGCCGGCCCCTACGCTGCCGGCCTCACTCGGACCCTGAGCACCGGCGTCCGCAGTCCGGCTCTCCTTCTCACGTCCGTGCTCAGTCTGGTCACTGGCTTCGTCCCGCTGTGAAGGTGAGTGCTTCTGCGACCCAGAGCCCTTCTCGTGATCCGCCGAGTCGGCCTGGTGGGGAGTTACCGGCGACTTCTGGACCGGGGCCGTTTCTGGCGCCGACCCCTTAGGCGCGCCGCCTTCCTGATGAGAGCCGTCGCCGTTGCCGGGCCCCTGGTGGCCGGGCCCCTGCGAGGAGGACGAGCCGTCCTGCCCGTGGGACTTGCCGCCCGGGCCGTGATCGCCGCGGTCATCCTGACGGTCACCAGTGCCGCCGCCATTTGCACACTGATTCCCGAAGACCGGGTTGAGCAGGCCCACGACATCGACGGTGTTGCCGCAGAGGTTCACCGGCACGTGCACCGGTACCTGGGCGAGGTTCCCCGAGATGACTCCAGGCGAGCCCCCAGCCACGCCCTGCGCTCCGCTGTCCGCCACAGCCGCCGATGCGCCGACGAGACTGACGCCGGCCGCCAGGCAGGCGGGGAGGATGAGGTAGGGGGTCTTGTTCTTCACGTACGTACTCTTTCCGAGGGAAGGTGCCCATTTCCGTGCGACCGGCTAAACGACACGCATCCCCACACGTCACGCAATTCGGCTGCTGCCACGCGTCGCTCTGAGGTCACGTCACGCGCTTCGCATCGTGACGAGCAGGCCGGAGGTGGACCTGAGCGGGCAGTTCGTCCAACCCCGCTGAAAGGCGGGTGTGTTCTAGTGCCTCGGTGCGCAGCAGGGCCAGGGTGTGAGCCGGGTCGGCATGTGGGTCGAGCGTGACGGTCAGGAGTACGCGCGGCTGAGTGCCGCTGCCGCGGAGTACAGCACGCGCCTGCGCGACGCCCTCCAGCGATTCCGCCTCCGCGGTAAGGGCCTTCTCCAGGGTGCGGGCGCGGAGCCGTGCACCTTCCCCATCGCCGCTGTCGACGAGCACCTCTGCCAACCGTCGCCGACGGAGCTGGGAGATCAGCCACCACAACGCGAGCAGCACCAGAATGCTCAGCGCGGCAATGACGACCGGCCACCACCAGCCTTCGTCTCTCCAGCGCGTCCGGTCCCGTTTGGTGAGCAGGACGTCGTCAGGTCCGGTGAACGGCCATGCGGAGCTCAGGCTGAAGCCCCAACGCTGCTGCAGATTGAAGCTGCCCACGAGCACGGCCAGACCGAGCGCGAGGAGCACCAGCCCGGCCAGTGTCAGCAGTGTCCGGTTCGTGGCCCGCAGCATGTCGGTCTCTCACTTCTTCGACGGACGGCGGTTCGGTCGCCCCACACGCAGGGAGACACCGAGGGGATGGGCGAGCCCGAGGGAGTCGATGCCGCTCTGGAGGGCGGCATTCAGATCAGCGCGTACGTCCTGCAGATCGCGGAAGTGGGTCACTGCCCTGACCTTTGCCTTGCGCCGCTTCACCTTCACGCGTGCCGACTGCACACCGGGAACCGCCATGGCCCGGTCGCGCAGGACGAGCCCGACCGCGGACCGTTCCAGTGCGGCCCGTGTGTGCGGGTCTTGTGGGCGCATCGGGAGCAGGCGGCGCATCCCGGGCGTGAAGGCGTGGATCAGCAGCCACAGCCCGAGGACGGCGGCGGCGATGGCCCCCACCCGGATCCAGACATCCCGCAGCTGCCGGGTTGCCAGCTCGTCCGCCAGGGCGCGGCGCCAGGTCATGCCCGGGCGATCCAGCCGGACTGAGACCACGTCGTAAAGGAGCAGTGCCAGCCCGGCAAGGAGGAGCGCAGACAGGAGCAGGGCGGCGACCCGGCGAAGTGACCAGAAGCGACGCGTGGGCCCCTCGGATTCGGCAGGGGCTCCAGAGGGGGCATCCTGCGACCCCGGGGCCTGCTTGTCGAGGGTGGGCAGGCGCTGGGTGGTGCCGTCCTCGTCTGCATGTGCGGAGGTGTCGCTGTTCACCGCAGTCCCCCGCCCGTCGACGCGTCATCCAGGTGCGGCGCGTGCAACCGGCGTACTCGCACGGCTACTTCGGGAACGTCCATGTCCGCCAACGCGCTCACGCGGTTCGTCACGTGTCGGCGCACCTCCCCACATTGCCCCCCGATGTCGCTGGGATAGCCGAGCTCGATGTCGAGGGAGACGCGGGCCTCCCCCCGGTTCTCGCCGCGCCCGGAAGGCTCGCGTACCCGGACCGAGGCACGCGGGCGGGCACTTGTGTCCCGGGGCAGGACGTCCGCGCCGGACCCGGTGCGCAGCGCCTCTAGGGCGGCCCGGGCTGCGATCTTGGCGACGACGCGGTCAGCCATGCGGGTCACCCCTCGCCCGGCCGCTTCGGCGGCGTGCTCCACCTGAGTCACCGGGGCCCGAGCCGTTCGCCTCTACCGGAACGGGACCGGATGAAGTCGCCGGCCTCCCAGTCGCCGGCCGCGAACCGCCCCGCCACGAAGCCGAGCGCGCCGAGTCCCGCGACCAGCAGGAAAGCACCGAACCCGCCGAACCATCCGGCGAAGGCCAACGCCATGCCGACCATGAGGCCGACCACAGCCATATTCATGAGCGCTCCTTCGCGCAGGTCGTCGGGTCGCTGCTACCGGATGCGCCGCTCAGTGTCCGGCTCGTCTTCCTCATCGGGGAGGCGGACGTCGCTGATGTAGATGTTCACTTCCACGACTTCCAGCCCCGTCATACGCTCCACGGCGGAGATCACGTTCTCGCGTACTTCCCCGGCCACGTCGCCGATCCGCACGTCGTACTCGGCCACGATCGCCAGATCGATCGCCGCTTGCCGCTCGCCGACCTCGGCCTTCACGCCCCGGGTGATGGACGCGCTCCCCGCGCCGGGGGTGGCATCCCGCACTGCGCCCGCGGCGCGGCGGAAGACGTTGCCCATCGCGTGGACTCCGCTGACCTCGCGGGTCGCCATCGCGGCGATCTTCAGCACCACGACGTCCGCGATGACCGTGCGCCCCTGGCCCGCTGACTGATCCCGACCCCCGAAGCTCTGCCGCTTACTGGCTGCAGATGACCCGGCCGAGATCCCGGAGTCACCGCGCTGAGAGGTGTCCGTCATCGTTCTTCGCCTTCCCAGGGGACGTCGAGCAGGCCAGTGGAGCACCGGTCTGCCATTCAAACTCAGGATGACTGGAAAGCGATGTATGTGCACTTTAGACAGGTCGACTCAAGTGACGTCCGAGCCGTGGCGTGTCTCCACCCTCACCCTGGACCGGAAAATCGTCGCCGAACGATGATCTCGTGATGGCTCAGACGGCGTGGCCCGCCCTTTCGTACAGGTGCTCGGGGCTGTCGGGCACGAAGCTGTACTGCAGGGATTCGTGTCGGCGGTGCCGGCCGGCCTGGTTCACCTCGTACGACGCGACCTTCGGGGACAGTCGCCCCTCTGTGGCGAGGGTCTGGGCCCGCACGAGCAGAGCCTTGGGACTCAGGCCCAGCTCTTCCGCAACCGCCTGAAGGTCCAAGCCGGATTGCCAGCTCCACTGCAATACGGAGTCCATCCCAGCCGTCCAGGTCACCGCGACATCCGGAGTCCCGCTCTCGACCATCGGCGGCTGGGCAGGAGGTCCTACTTCGGAGCGTGGAAGAGGGATGGTGGTGCTGACTGCATCCTTGGGTGGCCTCTCTTCTTGAAGCGGGGCCGGTGGTGCTGGTGGAGCAGGTGGGACCGGAGGCTGCTCGGGAATCGCTTCGGGTGGCGGGCTGAGCAGCTGCTCGGCGACGGTACGGGCGTCATCCTTGCCCACCGTTCGGCGGGCGACGCGGACCTCCCGTTCGCTCAACCCCAACAGGTCGGCCACAGCTCCGTCGCTTCCCACGGTCACGGCAAAGGCGGCCAATGCCCTCGTCCGGCTGGCCAAGGCTTCATCCAGAACCGCCTGTGTCTCACGCACCTGATCGTCCGTGCTGCAAAACGCCTCGGCCAGCAGAGTATTGCGCTCCCAAAGTTCACGTGGTTCCACGAAGGCAACAACGTTTCTTCGTCAGCACAGACACCCAAACGGGGTGTGATCACTCTAAGGGTGTACCAACAGTCTTATATTGCGAACGATCAAACAGGGTGACCCTGTTGGCCTCGCCCAAGGGCAGCAACGGTCTGTTCCAGTTTGTCCTCTACTGCTCTTCTTTTAGGCGAACTTGTGGCCCAAACCCGCCAGCGGGCAGTGCGGCCTCGTCACGCAAGCGGCGATCGACGAGCCCGTTCGGGTGTGCGGCAGCTACATCAGTCGAAGGCAAGGCCACGAAAGGAGTTGCGGATGTCCGTGAGGGGTCGGCGGTCGCGGGTGTAGTAGAGCTTGTTGGTCAGCAGGATCGCCCACCGCCGCTGCCCGGGTGAGATCCACATGCCGGTGCCGGTGAACCCGTAGTGAACCCAGACGTCTTCGGCTGGGGCTGCGCCGGGGGCGGGGTGCCAGAACAGTCCGCGTACGGGTTCGAGGCCACCGGTCTGGACGGTCAGTGACTCCGCGACCCAGTCCGGCCCGAACCCGGTCCGTGCTGGGGCGGTGGCACTGTCCAGCATGTAGCGAAGGAAGACGGTGAGGTCGTCGAGGACCGTGAAGGCACCGGCGATTCCGCACACTCCACCAAGAAGCCGGGCGGAGAAGTCGTGGGCGATGCCCTTGAGGTGCGTATCGGTGTCCTGGTCGAGTTCCGTCGGTGCGCATCGGGCGGCGATCTCGGCGGGCAGGGGTCCGAAGCGGGTGGCGTCCATGCCGAGGGGCTGCCAAGTCCGCTCCTCGGCGACATGGTTGAGGCTCTGGCCAGATAGGTATTCGGCAAGGTAGCCGAGGATGAGCGCGGCTCGGTCGGTGTACTCGACTGCCTCGCCGGGTCGGCGGTGAAGGGCCTCGTGCAGGACGCCGTCACGAATGTCCTGGGCGTCGGTGCCGTAGAGGTTCTTCAGCTGGGCCCGCAGGGGGGCACCGGCGGTGTGGGTCAGCAACTGTCGGGCGGTCACCGCTCCGAGTGGGTGGCCTGCGACCTCCGGCCAGAAGCTGCCGACAGCGACGTCCAGTTCGAGCTTGCCTTCCTCCCAGAGAGCACCGATCGAGGACCAGACCGCGAGGATCTTGGTCAGGCTGGCGGCGTCGAAGACGGTGTCGGGGCGCATCGACGCCTCCGGCTCGTCGGGGTCGAGGACGCCTGTGGTGCCCGATGCGCGGATGCCCTCGGCGTCGCCAACTGCCCAGACCGCGCCCGGGTAGACCTTGTCGCGGACGCCTTCACCCAGCAGCTGCTCGATGCGCTCGATTGCGTACGTCATGGTCTCCCTGTTCGCCGTGGGTATCCCGTTGGCCAGCGTAGTGATCTGGGTGTGAGGGACGAGGAATGCTGGCCGCTTCAGCCGCGGGTGGCGTCCGCACGGCATCAGGTGAACTGCTCGCCAAGTTCGGTCAGGGCCTGAGCTGCCGCTGAGAGGGGGTAGCGGGCTGCGTTCGCGTAGCCCGACTGACGAAGCGCGAGCAGCAGGCCCGGAGCGGTCCGCAGCCGATCCAGGTCGCGGCCGAGCGCGGCGGGGTGGGTGAAGTCGGTGGATACTCCGGACGTGGCGAGGACTTCGCTGAGACCGGGCACGGGCTGGTACAGGACGGGCAGGCCGCAGGCTTGGGCCTCCAGCGCCACCAGTCCCATGGCCTCCAGGGTGGTGGACGGTATGGCAAGTACGTCGTGCTCGGCGAAGGCTTTCCACAGCTGTGGACGGCGCAGCCAGCCGAGGTATTGGGCCCGCAGTCCAGTCCGCTGAAGGAGCGGGGCCAAGGCGTGGAACTGGGCTCTGGGGGCGGCGATGCTCAGCTCGACGCCTGGAATGGGCGCCAGGCTTGTGACCAGTCGCTCGACACCCTTCTCGGCTGTCAGGCGACCCGCGTACAGCACCCTCAGATGGCTGGTCGAGGTCCGGACGGGCCGGGTCGGCGGATCCGTGAGAAGGCGGTCCGGGATGCCCCATGGGATGCGGACGACCTTTCGTCGGTCGACTCGTGGGGCGAGTTTGAGCAGGTGATCGGCCATCGCGCTAGTGGGGACCACGATGGCGTCAGCGGCCCTCGCGGTCTCGCGTAGGACCTGAAGCTGTTCGCGGTGGGCCTCGGCGAAGATCAGGTCGGTGCCGTGGACCAAGGCGATCCTGGGGTGCGCCGGCAGCGCTCGGAGCAAGGCTGGAGTGGCGCCGAATGTGAGGTGTTGCAGGTGCAGTACGCCGATCTGTGCCGGACCGATGGCGGTCGCCAGGGCCCGGCGTAGGGCTGCGACGTAGCGACTGAAGCCGACGCCTTCCAGGCACTTCCCGGATACCGCCAACAAGTCGAGCCCGGGCGGCAGAGTCGGTCGGGGACCGGTGGGGGCCAGCATGAAGGCCCGCGCGGGGATGAGTGGTCTGTCGCCGGTATACAGGTCGAGGAAGAGTTCGACGCTGCCGCCCGGGCTTCCGGCCGGGAGGTCCAGGAACGTGGCGGCCAGCGAACCCGCGGCGGGGCGTACGACGGGGGGAGTCACAGTCCTCCTTGACGGATCTCTTCGTACAGGCGGGAGATGCCGATGCCCTTCGTCGCCGCGTACTTGGCGTACGCCTGCTGATAGCTGGCCGGGCTGCCGAGGGTGGTGAGGAAGACCAGCTTCCCGAAGGTCATCCCTGGATAGACGCGGGTGGGCCTGGCGACACGGATCTCCAACGTCCAGCGGATCGCGTGGCCCTGGTGGCCGAGTGGGGCGGAGACGTGGACCCAGATGCCGAGGGCTCCGATGGTGCGGTCCCCGTTGAGCAGTTGTGCGTACGTTTCCGAGCTGGTCTTCTCCAGGGTGACGCCCAGGTAGAGCACTCCGGGCTCCAGGACCAAGCCAGCTGCAGGGATGGGGTGTTCGGTGTACGCGGTGGGGGCGGCGGCGTCCAGGTCGGCCTCGCAGGCGCGGATCGTGTCGCCCAGGCGCCAGTCGTAGGCGTTGGGCGAGAGCCGCGCGGGCTCGTAGGGGGAGATGGTGATCTCTCCCGCGCTGATGGCGGCGGCAATGGCGTGCCCCGTAAGGATCATGAGGCCACCGCCTCGACGCGTGCCGTGTCGAGCCAGTAGCGGGAGGGCTGCGGACCGGCGGCGCCCTGGTACTTGCCTCGGTACAGGTCGACGTCACCGGTGGAGACGAAGAACATGATCTGCCCGATCTTCATGCCCGCGTACACCCGCAGTGGGCGGATGGGCGAGAGCATCAGGGTCCACTGGCCGTGGAAGCCGATGTCGCCGATCGGTGCGGTGATCTCGACGAACAGGCCGAGGCGGCCGACCGATGAGCGGCCGAAGAGCAGGGGGACGAAGACGTCCGACCCGACCTCCTCGATGGTGTGCCCGAGGTACAGCTCGCCGGGCTGGAGGACGTATCCGTCGTTGCCGATAAGGGCCGAGCGTGTGGGGTTGGCGTGGTGGGCGTCGATCACCTCGGCGGTGTACATCAGCAGGGTCGGACCGAGGCGGACGTTGTAGCTGTTGGGGTTGGTCTGGTCCGGGGCGAAGGGGGTGATGCGTAAGCGCCCGTCGGCCACGGCGGCTTTGATCTCGGGCCCGGTGAGGATCATTGCTCGCCGCCTTCTGGGGACTGGTCGGAGGTGGGGACTGAGGTGGTCAGGACGCGGCACACGGCCTGCCCGAGCTGTATGCCTGCTTGGTGAGTTCGCCCGCCCAGGTAGCTGTCGGCGAGGTAGTCGGTGGTCAGTACGGTGCGGATTGCTGGGGGCAGGGGAGCAGGGGCGAGGACCAGGGGTCCGACGAGTTCGGTGAGGTGGTCGAGCAGCTTGTCGTGGTCCTGGACGTGCGGCTCGGGGACGAAGGCGTGCACGAGCTGGTTGCCGAAGGGCTCGATGGCCAGCAGGTCGCCGAGGGTCAGGGTGGTGCCGAGTTGTACGGGACGCAGGGCGGTCTCGTTGAGGACGACCGCGTCGGCGCCGAGGCCGGAGTGCAGTCGGCCGGCGATCTCTTCGAGCAGTTCGCGGCGGTCCAACAGCGTATTGCGAAGGCGCTCGTTCACTGCGCCGAGGGGGCTCCTCAGCTGGAGCCCGAGGGCCGAGATCTCATCCATCAGTGAGGCGAGTTGGTGAGGCGCGCCAGAGGAGCCGGGGAAGGCGCTGGTGCGGGCTGCCCAGCCGCTGCCGACGGGCTCGGCGGCGGCGTATCCGACGCCGAGTTCGCGCGCCTTGACCACGAGGGTGTCGCCGACGCGCACGGGACCGAAGCTGTCGCTGTGGCAGTGCCCGGCGAAGATGACGTCGGCGGACGGGCATGCGGCGGCCAGTTTCAGGTCCTCCGCGAAGCCGGAGTGGGACAGCACCATCCAGGCGTCGGCGCGGTGATGGTGCTCCAGCATCACTTCGCGCAGAGCCTGAGCCGGGTCGCTGACGTGATGACCGGCACGCTGGTGAAGTGGGATGGCGTTGAACGCCTGCGGGCCCATCACCGCGGTGACGGCGACTCGCCGCCCTCCGATGTCCTGGATGCGTAGGCGGTCAAAGAGCGGCTGGCCGCCGTCGTCGGTTGTGTTCGCGCACACCGTCATCCGGTGCAGCTGCGGCTCGAAGTAGTGCGGCCAGCCGTGGTTTCCGGGTGCGAGCAGGTCGTAGAGGGTGGTGAGGAGCTCCCGCTCGATGCGCCCCTGGCCGAGGCGGTAGTAGCCGCTGCCCTCGAAGAAGTCGCCGCAGTCCACGATCAGGCTGTCGGGCCTGGCTGCGTGCAGGTGAGCGAGCATCGGGGTGGCCGAGTCGAAGGTGGAGTGGACGTCGGTCGTGGCGATGATCTGGCGGAGCTGCCGGTTCACGGGGTCACCTCGCAGATGTCTGCTCCGAGGGCGTGCAGCTTGACGGGCAGGTCGGCGTGGCCCCGCCGGAGCTGTTCGAGGCCGCCGAGGGTGGTCACGCCGCGAGCGGTGAGTCCGGCGATGAGCAGGGCGGAGCCCGTGCGGATGTCGGTGGCTTCAACTCCGGCACCCGTCAACTGCTGCGGCCCGGCGAAGCGGCACTGCGTGGGCGAAAGCTCATCGATCGTGGCTCCGAGACGGACGAGCTGGGGCAGCAGGTTGCCGTGGCGGCCGGGGTTGATCTCGTCGGCGAACAGGTGGATGCCGGGCAAGGTGAGAGCCAGGGCTATCAGCGCCGGCTCGAAGTCCGCGTCCAGGCCGCCGGGGGAAAGCGAGGCAATGGCCCGCAGTGGTCGACCGGTGGGCTGGGCGTCCTGAGCCTGGACGGCGAGGGTGCCGTCCTCGGCGTCGGCGGGTGCGCCGAGCCAGCGCAGCGCGTTGACCAGAGGGGCGATGTCGTCGCGACGTACGCCGAGGATCTGGGCGTTGCCGCCGGTCACCGCGACGGCACATGCCAGGGTGCCTGCCTCGATCTTGTCGCCAGGCACCCTCCACGCGATCTCTCCACCGGAGGCGGACGCAGGCGGCTGGAGCACGAGAACGGTCTCGCTTACCCGGCACTGCCATCCAGTCATTTTCAACGCCTCTACGACGCACAGCACTTCGGGCGACAGATTGGGCTGCCCCAGACGCAGCGGACGTCCGGCGACGACCGCGCGCAGGACAGCGGCGATGCTCGCCCCGCGGGACCGGAAGGGGAGCATGATCGAGACCGTCCCGCGTCCACCGGTGGCCGCCTCCACGAGGTAGCCGTGGTCATCGACGGTCGAGCGGTCGCCGAACCGCTCGTACACCTTGAAGTGCAGGTCCATCCCGCGTTCCCCGATGGCGCAGCCGCCCGGCCACGGCAGGCGGGCCCGTCCGTAGGCGCCGAGCAGCGCTGGGACCAGGTAGTACGAGGCCCGGATCCGGGCAGCGACCTCGGAATCCGCATCCGGCTGCGGCTTGTCGCTCGGCAGGATCAGCGTGGTGTGCGGATCGCTGACCGGGCGGGCAGCGTGCCAGCCCGCCTGCTGGAGGAGGGTGAGCATCGTCTCGACGTCCGTGTTCGCCGGGACATTGCTCAGGTGCACCGGGCGGTGAAGGGCGGCCGCGGCGGCCAGTAGGGGCAGGGCCGCGTTCTTCGACCCGTCGACGGTCACCGCCCCGGCAAGCGGAACGCTCGGTCGCACGGCGACCACTTCGGCTGCGACTGGGGAAATTCGTACGACTGGCAACGGTCAACTCCTCATCTGGGGCGCCTGTGTTGTGGCGATTGGGAGTCGGGCGCTGAACTCGAATTCGGCCCAGCAGCGCTTGCCGGAGGGCAGCACATCGAATCCGTGGCGGTCGGCGAGCGCGGCGACGAGGAACAGGCCGCGCCCGTCTTCCGCGTCCGCATCCGGCAGCCTGACTTCGGGGATTGCGGAGCTGGTGTCGATCACCGCGACCCGCAGTGCCTTGCCGTTCAGGTCTGCCTCGGCTGTGATCGAGCCTTCGTGCGCGTGCCGCACCGCGTTGGTGATCAGCTCTGAGGCCACCAACTCAGCTGCATTCAGGAGTTCAGGCCCGAGAGCGGCACCCCAGTCCCGTATCTCCTCCGCGATCTGCCGGCGCGCGGACGCGGCACCCGCAGACGTGCCGAAGACGGGAATCCGGATGTGATGCGCTTCCATGAGCGGCCTCCTGATTGGTTCGGCTACTCCACGCAATCGCCACCCGGGCCTCTTACACCAGGACGTGTGCTGGAGCTGCATCGTCTATGCAGGAGCTGCATCACGGTGAACTGCCCGTCCATTAGGCTCGGTTGAGCAGGCAGGATCGGCGGCGGCAGAGGGAGCCGTGGCACAGATGGCCGAAGCGCAAAGCGAAGCGAGACGGATCGGTGAAGTGATCCGTCAGGCACGCGTGTTACAGCGGCGCTCGCAGAAGGACGTCGCCTCCGCCCTGGGCTATCACCAGTCCAAGGTGAGTCGCCTGGAGAACGGCAGGGGCACGGACGACGTCCGCATGCTGCGCGCAGTCGCGCAAGTGCTGGCCATTCCGCCACACCGCCTCGGCCTCGCCGTGGCCTCGGACATCAGCCCCTCCGAACCCGAGACAGAGGACATGCGCCGCCGTACCGTTCTCGCCGCCGGCATCGCCGCGCTCGCGGCCCCGACCGTCCCTGGCACCGCCCATCAGGACCTGGTCCAGTCTCTGCTGCCTGGCGCAGCCCGCCTGACAGCCGAACCGATGCCGGATCTCCAGAGCCTGCGAGATCAGATCGCAGGCGTGCGCCGTCTCTTCTGCACCTGCGACTACATGAAGCTGGAGGGCACGCTGCCCGTCCTGATCGGGCAGTTGCGGCAAGCCATCAGCGAAAGCCCCGGCTCGACCGACCTGTCCGGTCTCCTCGCCACGGCCTACCAGACCTCGGCGAGCCTGCTGCTCAAGCAGAGCGACCAGGGCAACGCGTGGCTCGCCGTCGGACGCGCCATGTCCGAGGCCGAACGCTCGGGCGACCCCGTCGTCCTCGCCTCCAGTGTCCGCGTGCACGCTCACGCCTTGGCTCGCGACAGCCACACCGCTCAGGCCGTCACCCTTGTCCGGCACACGGCCGACCAGCTCACGGGCTCGTACGATCAACGCTCCCCGAGGTACCTCGCGGCACTCGGCCTGCTGCTTCTGCGCGGTGTCACAGCGGCCAGCAGCGGCGGCGACCGTTCCGCCACCCAGGACTTCCTCACCGAGGCGAAGGACGTGGCCCGCTACGTCGCGCTCGACAGCCCCGACGCCTGGGCCAACTTCAGCCCGACCAACGTCGCCCTGCACGGCCTCAGCGCGGCTGTCGTCTTCGGTGACGCGGGCGTCGCCCTGGACACTGCCCGGCCTCTCATGCGCCGCCACATCCCCGTCCCCGAGCGCCGTGCCGCGCTGTGGATCGAGGCAGGCCGCGCCTACAGCCAGCAGGGCCGCCTGGCGGACGGGTACCAGGCCCTCCGCATCGCCGAGAGCTGCGCTGCCCAGGACATCCGGCGCCCGGCCGTGCGCGAGCTGGTGGCCGACATGGCGGCCCGCGACCGCCGTCGTACGCTGCCTGAACTGCACCGCTTCAGTCGTCAACTGGGAGTCCCCGCGTGAGCGATCAGCCCGACCAGCAGGCCAAGAAGCCCTTCCTGTACGTCGTCGTGTGCGCCTGCGGCATCGCCGGCGACGTCGGCAAGCTGATCACCGCAGCCCAGGAGGCGAACTGGGACGTGGGCGTCATCGCCACTCCGCAGGGCCTCGGCTTCCTGGACGCCGAGGCGGTCGAGGCACAGACCGGCTACCCGATCCGCTCAGCCTGGCGCTCGCCCGGCGACCCTCGCCCGCTGCCGCCCGCCGACGCCATCGCCGTGGCCCCAGCCAGCTTCAACACGATCAACAAATGGGCAGCTGGGATCTCCGACACCCTGGCGTTGGGCATTCTGTGCGAGGCGTACGGCTTCGGTATCCCGACGGCGGTCCTCCCGTATCTCAACTCCGCCATGGCGGCCCATCCCGCATACGGCCAGAGCCTGGAGCGGCTGCGCGGGATGGGCGTCCTGATCGGTTCGTACGAGCCCCACAAGCCGAAGGCCGGCGGCGGTGCCGATCGCTTCCGCTGGGAGGAAGCGCTGGAGCTGCTCACTCCCAAGCTGTCCGCACCGGCCTGATCAGCGCCGTCGTACTGGGGCGGCCTGCGGCGGCGGAATGGGTGCGGCCGGGGGAGTCGAGGGAGCGGAGCGTTGCGCGGCGCTGCGGGCCCGGGCTGCCTGTGCTCGAGGGCTGGGGGCGTGGCGCTCGCCGAGGCGGCGGATGCGCCAGGTCAGGGTGCGGGCGGGGCTGTGGGCGTCGTCCAGGGTGCGCTGGCCGAGTGCTTGGTCGAGGACAGTGGCCGCGTTGTGTCCGGCAGTTTCTGCTTCGGCGAGCACGGTGGCGAGTGCGTCCCAGGCGGCATCGTTGAGGATGCGCTCGGCGTATTCGGGAGCGGCCTGCTGGAGGTGGCGGGCGAAGCGGTGCTTCATCTGAGGGCTGGGGGCGCGTTGCGCGAGGCCCGTCAGGACCGGCTCGGCGATCTGCGCGTAGACGACCTGCAGGTGAACGAGCGCCTGTTCGGCTGCCGCTTCCTGCTGGGCGTGCTGGTGGGTGCGGTGCCAGTGTGCGGCGAACGCCACCGCGGTGAGCACGGTGTCCAGGAGCATCGCGAACCCTGACCCGTCACTGTCCAAGGGCCGTACGCGCCAGATGGCTTGAACGCTGCGGCGCAGAGCGCGGGTGCTGTCGAGGTCGGCCGTGACGCGGGAGCGGGTGGCGCGCTCGAAGGCAGCGGTGGCCTGTTCGAGTTCGGCCCTCACCGCGGCCGGTGCGTTGATAGGGAGCAGGTCCATCACCGTGCCGAGAGCGACCAGCTGTCCCTGGGCGGTCGGGTCTTCGCCGTGAGTGAGGTGGTGGGGGATACGTTCCGTGGCGGCGGTGGCCTCGTGCCACGGGTCACCCGGCCGGACGGGGACCGGTTCCGGGCTGATGGTGGCGAGGCTCCTGCGGATCTTGGGCAGGGACAGGTCGGGGGCGAGCGTGGAGCCCGCGTAGAAGACCGGCTCACCCTTGTCGTTGGTGTCGTCGGGCAGGGCGAAGTTGCAGCCGAGCGCGTCGCCGGAGGGTCCGCGCTTGAAGCGCACGGTCACGCCCGTTGCCTCAAGCAGGGCGAAGAACTCGGCCTCGTCGGATGCGGCGGCGACCGCGCGCCGTACCCGCAGGCGCAGTACTTCGCGGGTGGCGGTGTCCTGGCCCAGGCGCTTGGCCTTGAAGTGTTCCTTGCTGGTGGGGCGCTTGGCGCCGGTTCCGTCGCCCTGCTTCAACCGCCGGAGCCCGTAGTCGACTTCGATCTGGCGGGCCTCCTTCTGGACGGCGCGCTGGTCGTAGCCGCGCTCGGGGCGGCGGCCGTCCTGGCGTACGAGGGTGGCTGCGATGTGGATGTGGTCTTCGGCGTGGCGGACGGCGACCCAGCGGCAGGCTTCCTCGTCACCGTCGGGGGCGATACCGGCGGCGGCCACCATGCGGCGGGCGATGTCCGCCCACTGGGCGTCCGTGAGGATCGGATCTTCGGGCGCGGCACGGACGGGGCAGTGCCACACGGTGTCCTTGGGCGCCTTGTCGCCCAGCATCTTCACGGGCTGGTCGAGCTGCGCGACGAGCTGGGCCATCGCGTCCTTCGGATCGCGGTGGGGGCTGCGGCCAGGGTCGGGGGCGAAGCCGTTCCAGGAGGCCACCAGATGCGGGTCGATGTGTTCGTTGGCCCGGCCTTTGCCGTAGAGGTAGCCGATCGTGCGTCGCGTGGCAGCGGGGCCCGAGCTGAGGATGATCTTGGGTATCACCTGCTTACCGCCCTTCAGTGACCTGAGCGATGGCGGTGTCTGCTGAGGCGATGGCCGCCTCGACTCGCTCCAGGAGGCTTTGGATGGTGGCGGGGTGGGGCCAGGTGCCGTCCTTGTTGAGGTGGTGGGCGAGCTGGTTGAGGTTGCTGCCGATCTTGCCGAGCTGCCCGTTGGCTGCCATCAGCGATTTGACCATGGCGCGGTAGTCGGCGACGGCCGCCGTAGGGTCGTCGGCGCGGGCGGCGGCAAGCGAGCACTCAGCCACGTAGCCGCCGAGCGCCATGCGACTCAGGGCGGCCGCATTCTTGACGAGGGCGAACTCGGCTTCGTTGTAGCGGGGGTGGACTCGGCGCTCGCGCAGCTGCTTGTCGCGTAGACGGCGACGCGGCGAAGGCTGCTGCGGCACGCTCGACGACGGCTTGCTGCCCCCAGTCTCGGACGGCTCCCCCGGGCCGACCGACTCCGGTGCCGCCTCGGCGCCGGATGCCTCCGCCGCCTCCTGGGCGGAGGCCGGGTAAGGACTCCTTACCCGACAACTTGCTGCGCTGTTTAGGTGGGTAGTCATCTGCTGCTGCGTGGTGGTGAGTTCGCTGTGACGATCGTGCATGCTTTGGGTCTCCGGGCGTGCTGGTGACATGGGTTGCCTGCGAGCCCCGTGTCCTCGCGTTGCTGTGCGCGAGGACGCGGGGGCTGTGGGCTCAGGCGGCGTCGGCGCTAACCGTGGGGTCTTCCTGTGGCTCAGCGGCGTCCAACTCGGCTTGGACGAGGTCCTTCAGCCGATCCGCTTCCTTCCGGCCGATGGTGAGCTGACGGTCTCGAAAGGTGTCTTCGATGTGGCGTCGGGAGGCCCGGTCGTTGCGCCCGAGGGGTGCGGTGCGAGCGAGGGCGAGCCGTTCGGGGTCGACATCGACAGGCTCGTGATGCTGTGGCTCGGCGGAGCGCGCCACAACGTCCGTCGCCGAAGCCACATCGTTCGATTGGTGAGCCACATCGACGCCAGTTGGCTCCCTTACGTCAAGGTGCGCACCGCGGGGGACGCCCGCTATGACCCGTTCCAGGTCGGCGCGCTGAGGGGTGGCCGCCTCCGAGCCTTCGGCGGCTCCGGGATCGGACGGACCGGTTGTGGGGTGGTGGTGGACGACGATGTAGAGGTGGACCGCGCCGGCCAAGGCGAGCGGGGCGATGGCGGACAGGCCGCCGACGGTGATGTCGTCAAGACGGAGCCCATTGCCCTGGCGGGCCTGCTGGTTGAGGCGGACGGCGTGTACGGCGTTGGCCCAGATGCTCGTCATGGTGGCCACGCCGACGAGCAGCCACACGTACAGCCGGGAGTACCAGGGGGCGGTGCGCAGCATGAGCAGGGCGCCGACGCCGACGGCGATGAACCCGTCGATCACGAGCGGGAAGGCGTAGGTCAGAAGGCCACGGATGTGGATGGCGACGCCCATCTGCCGCAGGGCATCGTAGGAGAGGGCGAAGGCGAACACGGCGAGCAGGGCAATGCCGAGGCGGATCAGGTCGGTTCCGCGTAGGGCGGCGATGCGTGCGGACAAGCGGGGGCGCTCCAGATGGCTTGGGGCGGCGGCCACGGCGCAGACAAGGGCAGAGCATGGCGTGGCCGCCGTGGGGTGCTGGGACTCGTAACACCCGTCGCATGCCTGCTCAGAGCAGGTACGGGTGGCGTGGTGATGTCGAGACGACTCGTTGCGGGCCACTCACCCGTCCCTGCGCTGACCTGCGCAGGGACGGGTGATGCGAGTGGAGACGGGTCAGGCTGCGGTGTCGGGCAGCGCGTCTTCCGCCGATTGGACCGGTTCGGCGGCAGGCTTTGGCTCGGGGCAGTACCGGGCCCAGGTGTCGAGGAATTGGGTGCGCGCGTAGCCCCTGGCCTGGGTGCCGCCAGGGAAGCGGCGGTTGGTCGCGTTGATGCCGTAGGGCTTCAGGAGCAGCTGCAGGCCACGCGGAGTCAAGCCTTTGTCCGTGTACTCCGCCCACGGCGCCTCTTTGTCCGCGTTCAGCGCTTCCAGCAGGTGCCTCGTGCTCAGCAAGGCAGGATCTCCGACGGCCGTGAAGGCGCTGCGGATGTCGAGCAGGAGGCGGGTGCGCAGACCGCCCTCCTGGTCTTGGCCCGCCTCGTAGTCGGTCATGGAGCGACAAGCGGAGCGGGCCAGCACCGGCCAGTCGCCTCCCGCAAGATCGGCGACGACGACTAGCGGCTCCCAGGTGTCCGCAGCACGGTCCTCGACCGGTATCGGCGGCTCCATCTCCAGGGCCTGCGGATAGAGCGGCTGGAGCCAGGCACCGAGACGGACGCGGATCGCGTGCAGGGCGGGGGTGTCCCGGCTGGTGCGGAAGGACGCCACCTTCTCGCCCGCCGCGCGACGGCGCATCCGGATGACCACCGCACGGTCCATGATCGTGTCGGGCAGGTCGCCGATCCCGGCGAGCGCGGCCATGGCGAAGGTCGCGAATTCCTGCACCTGGTGCTCGGGCCCGGACACCCGCAGCGTCGGCCGGCCACGCTGGTGCCCGGCGTTGATCAGGCCACGCACCTCCTCGTTCTTTTCCGCCGCCTTGCCGGTGGCGAACATAGTGTCGGCCTCGTCGACCAGGAGCGTCGGCGGGTCGTCCCCGTCGATCGACCGGAAAATCGCCGCCGCGCTGGCGTTGACCGTGATCAGGCGCTTGTGCACGGTCTCGGTCACCACATCCAGCAGCCTGGACTTCCCACACCGCTTTTCCGGCGCGACGATCGCCAGACGCGGCGCGTGCTGCCACGCACCCTGCAGATGCGTCGCCGCGACCCACAGCGCCACCGCCGTGACGGCCTCCTCGCTCGGCATCGCCACGTATCGCTTGATCTGTGCCCGAAGGGCGTCCAGGATCTGAGCTCCCTCGGCCAGAGGCTCCTCGGTCCCCGTATCCGCGGGGCAATTCGGCACCAGAGGGTCAGCAGAGCTGGCAGGTTGGTCCTCAGCTTCGACCTCTGCGCTCTCGTCGACCGCGTCGTACAAGTGGGCGTCGGGTTGGCCGGGTATGGCTGTGGCGGGCCAGGGCACCCGGGCGGGCGCGGAATAGAAGTCGGGGTTCTCGGGTTGCATTGGGCGGCTCCTCGTCTGGCGGTGTTCGGGCTTGCACGCCCCTGCCGCCGGGTTGGATCTCACGGGATTGCTGGGGAGCCTCTGGGCCTCCGGCGTTGCACCGCCGGAGGCTCTCCCCTTTCTCGCGGGGGCTTCGACACCGCGAGCGACCACGGACAGTACGTCCACGCCCGGTCAACAGTCCAGGGTTTCTGTGTCAGCTCAGCGCAGAAGTGCGCGGAGCGCATCGGGTGACTCATGCCGCCAAGCCCAGAAGGGCCAACAGGTCTGCGGTCACCACCCGGTAGGCGTTACCGAGCCGGAGCACCTTGCACGGGTACTGGCCGCGCTTGGCCAGGTCGTACCCCTTGCTCCGGCCTAGCCCCAGCGCACGATTGCCAGTCTCAAGGTCAACGGCTGCAGGGAGTTCCAGAAGCTCGTCTCGGGTCATGCCCTTCGCCCAGCCGGCGACTGCGTTCTCGCGCATGCGTACTCCATCCATGACTGAGCCCACGGCGAACGCGACCACCGCGTCCGTCTCCAGGTCTTGGAATCAACGCTAGGCGAGCTACTGTGTCTATATGACACAACGCCGGAGTCACCCTAGAGAGAAGAACGCCGACGATGAGGGCGACTTCCCGGAGTGGGTGGACCAGGTCATGGCCACCGTGGCCAGCGAGGTCTGCAGACGACGGAGGGAACTCGGTTGGAGTGCGCAGGACTTGGCGGACAAGTGCGAGGTGATCGGCCACCCGATCCCCCGCAACGTCATCGCCAACATGGAGTCCGGACGCCGTTCCACCCTGCCTTTGGTCGACGTCATCGTGCTGGCCGAGGCGCTGAACACCTCGCCCGTCTGCCTGCTCTACCCCGTCGGCTACGTCGAGGACGTGCAGCGACTCCCGCTGCAAGACCCCACCTCCACCCTGGACGCGCTACAGCGGTTCACTGGGGAGGAGACCGTTCTCGGCACGGACGACGACATGCTCCGCTACTTCCGCGCCCACCAGGCGGCCCAAGATCGACTGCGCCGCGCACAACAAGACGAGGAGCATGCCCGCTATCAGGCCAGGACCGCCCCGAACACGGATCGGAAGGCGGACGCCCTGCGCGCCCAGGCGCGCGCCGCCGAGGCGGCCGAGGAAGCCATGAGCCGCCTGCGCAGAGTCCGGGCATTCATCCAAAAAGAGGACGTCACACCCCCGCCCCTCTGGCCCGACGTGGTCACCGCAACCGAATCGTCCGGGAGAGATCCCGACACCTCCGAGGAGAACGATCTTTGAAGGGCTCCACCCATCGTCGCTGCTCCTGCCGTGACCCCAAGACCGGCAAGAACTTCGGCCAGTCCTGTCCGAAGCTGTCCAACCGTCGTCACGGCGGCTGGTCCCTACGCCACGAACTCGCCAACCGCGCCGATGGCACCAGGCGTGAGTTCCGCCGCAGCGGCTTCACCTCGTCCACCGAGGCAACCAAGGAACTGGCAGCGGTCCGCGCACTGCTCGCCATCCCCGACGAGGACGACCCGGCAGGCCACCTCGCGATCAGCGACATGCTGGAGAAGTGCGCCACGGCGAAGGAGCCCCTGCCCGACTACGACGAGACCCGTCGCCGTCTGGCCGCCGGGCAGGCCCTCAACCCCAAGATGACAGTGTCCGAGTGGCTGGACCTCTGGCTCGGCGGCAAGAAGCGGCTCCGCGCCGGCGGCTACGCCCGCTACGAGGTCGACGTCCGCATCCACCTCAAGCCCCACCTGGGCCAGATACGTCTCGACAAGCTCAACGTGCCGCACCTGGACCGCATGTTCGATGCCATCAACGAGGCGAACATTGAGATTCAGGAACAGAACGCTCAACGGCAGTCGGCAGTTGCGGAGTTGAAGGCCATCCCATGGAAGGGGACGGAGAACCGGGCCCGCCGCAAGTGGGTGAAGGCAGCTATCGACGAGATGCCGCCGTTCCGTCGGGTCACGAGCGTCAACACGCAGCACCACATCAGGGCCACCCTGCGCGCCGCGCTCAATACGGCCATCGCGCAGCGCATCGTCCCCAACTACAACCCGGCCGAACACGTCGAGCTGCGGCCCGGCACCAAGCCCAAGGCCCTCATCTGGACCGAGGCGCGCGTCGCCCGCTGGCTTGCCACCGGCGAGAAGCCCAGTCCGGTGATGGTCTGGACGCCGGAACAGACCGGCATCTTCTTGGACCACGTCACCGGCCACCGCCTGGAGGCCATGTGGCGCCTGATCGCCTTCCGCGGCCTGCGACGTGGGGAAGGATGCGCACCGCGCTGGATCGACTTCTCGAAGAAGAGCCGGTCACTGGAGATCGCCACACAGCTCGTCCAGGACGGCTGGGAAATACTCGAAGGGCTCCCCAAGACCAACAGCGGCATCCGCTCCGTGGCACTCGACGAGGAGACCGTCGACTTGGTCGAGGTGCGCCGGCGCCTCCAGGAGGACGAGAAACGCGAGTGGGGTGATGCCTGGAAGGACACGGGCCGCATCTTCACCGAGGAGGACGGGGCCCTGCTGCACCCCGGCAAGATCTCCGATCTCTTCGACCGACTGACCACCGAGGCCGGCCTCCCGCCCATCCGCCTGCACGACCTGCGCCACGGCGCCGCGACCCTGATGCTCGCCGCAGGCGTCGACATCAAGGTGATCTCCGAAACCCTGGGCCACAGCGACACCCGCATCACACGGGACGTCTACCAGGCCGTCCTCGACGACCTCTCCCGCGCGGCCGCCGAAGCCGTGGTCAAACTCGTACCTCGGGCTCCACACGCCATCCGCTCGGTGATCGAGGAACGGGCCGTGCGCTCCGTAGCCGTGGGGTCTGCTCCTGAGTGCACCTGTACGTGCTCTTGTGGTGCGATCCCCCGTCCCTCGCAGGCGCAATAGGGGCAGCCTTGCGAGTTCCGTGCTCGTGTTACCCCAGGCCCCTTTACGGCACCAGGCGAAGCACGGGTCGCTGCTCCTGGACCCCAAGCAGCTCACGGACACGGGGCGTCGTCCACGCCAGTTCACGAGCCAACTCGGCTACTGACAGCCCTGCCTCTTCAACTGCCATGGCAAAGGCTTGCTGTAGGAGCGAAGGTCGCTCGCCGGGGAAATTGGACACCGACTCCGCCATGAACCCGGGCTGGCCTTCCAATGCTCGGAGGCGTTGATACGTACGGCTGGTAGTGGCGTCAGACGTCAGTCCCAACTCGCGGCATCGGTAGATAAGAGAGTGGATGGACACACCCCAGACTTGCCTTAGTTCGGCGAGCCTGGCGAAGTCCATCCGCTTCGGCAGCAGCGGCAAGATGCTGCTCTGCGGGGTCAGGAACTCGGCAGCGAAGGCGTCGGCTTCCTTCTCCTGCCTGCTGTCGCCCGTGGCATCGCCGTGGAGTACCAGGTGCCCCAGCTCGTGCGCAGCCGTGAACCGATGCCTGTAGACATCGTCCGCGCGGTTAGCAGTGAGGATCACCAGTGGGCGGGCGGCGCGGGTCGAGAACGCATCCACTGAGGCCGCCGAAGGATCAGCCGCAGAAGGCATGACCACGACGATGCCATGGGCTTCCATACGTCTCACCAGATGAGTCACCGGCCCGTGCCCCACCCCCCAACGCTGCCGCAACTCACGAGCCGCAGAAGCCGGATCGGTGGAAAGTTCCGCCCCTGGATGTACCTCCCCACCGGCAAACCCGGGTAGGTCGACGAAGGGCAGTTGGATCCGCTGCTCCAGTGCATACGTGAGCTCCCAGACTTGCTCAGCGAGAGCAAGTGCCCGTTCCCTCTGAGATTTCGGGGTGCTGCGCAGGCTTCGAAAGTGGGCCATCGAGGCATCGAGGCGATTAGCCGGCCGTCCGAGCAGGAAGAAGGTAGCCGGTACACCTAGTGTTTCCGCGAGTCGGGGAATCAGGTCTGGGCGTGGACGTGAGACCCCTGTCTCGTACTGCCCGACAGCAGCTGGAGTCACCCCGATCCTTCCTGCGACCTCCTTCTTGGTCATCTCCGCCAACCGGCGTGCTTGTGTCAGCCGAGAGGGATCGAACCCATCGGCGATCGCGCGGGGGGTCGTTCCGCGCTCTTCCAGTCCCGGGATGAGGTCTTGCCTAGTGGGTCGCATCGTCTTCGCTGGTCTGGTCCTCGACTGGTTCTGCTTCGGTTTGCGGCGGAACGGCCCTGTGCCGGTCCGAGGCAGCGCGCGAGGACAGCGTAAGCGTGGGCTCGCTCCCGTCGGCGAAGGTGGTGCCCTGGAGTTCGGAGGCGCCAGCCTGCTCCGGGATGCCGGTCAGCCGCGTCCTGTGGGGAGTGACGCTCTGTGGCAGCTCAAGGGTCTCCGGTTCCGTCGCCCACATCAGACGGCGGTTCTCTCCCAGCGATGCGATACCCCAATGCGCCTCGAGCAGCTCGGACGTATTACAGGCGAAGGGCACCAGGACGAGGCGAGTGCCTTCAGGCAGGGTGGCTAGACCACCGCGAGGCTCCACGACGTCGGCAGCCACCCCGAGGTCGAGATCGAACTCGCCCTGTACGTGCTGCGGTTCGGGAGCGAACGTGAACAGCTCCTTCACCAGCAAGGACTCGCTGGGGATTCGGGCCTTGCGTACGTCGGCCTTGGTCTTCGAGTAGAGGAAGGGGAAAAGCAGCCCACCGCGGACGAGCATGAGCTCGAAAGGAAATCCGAACGGCTTGACGGGGGTGGCGCCCGGCAGGTCCATCAGCTCGTCCTGGAGGCGTTCGAACTGGTTCTGCCATCGGGACGTTCCGAAGGTGTGGTTGGTGCGGGATTCGGCCTGGGCATGCGCCGCCTGGGCGTTGGCCTGCATGTTTCGCAACGCCTGCCCGAGCAATGTGCGTACTGGCTGCGCCTGTTCGCCGAACACTTCGGTCGCCCAAGGCGACAGGGATGTACTCACGCGGGCGACTCCTGAGGTCGAACTTCGCATTGGAGCATTCCGTTACGATGGGCACTTTAGTTGATGTCGAACTTCTTCCACAAGTACTTCCGCGTGTCGCGCGAATCGTGCAGCTGTCTCGGCTGGGTGTGGTTCGGCCAGCGGTATCAGCGCCGCGATCGAGCTTCCGGCGGCTAGCGAGGAGGTTCACCCATGGATGCGAACTGCCCGCTATCCGCACGCCTTTGCGCGAAGACTTCGGGCCAAGGCTGCGTGGTGGCGCATCACCGGGACAGTGCCCGCGTCCACGTCTCCTTGGCCGTGGTCCTCGCCACAAGGGCACAGGCTCCACTCACGGGATTCGATTCGGCCGGCGACGGTGTCCACCAGTTCGGCCGCCTCGTCGAGCACCCCTACCGGGATCTCGGCAGCACCGTCGGTGTGATCCGTCACCAGCGCGGCACCGAACTCGGTGGCGAGGTCCAGCAGGTGCTCCGAGGCTGCTCCGTCGCCGTTGGCCCCGGCGTACTTGCCGGCCTGCGACGCGGCCATGACCAAGTGCCCCACAGCTTCGACGGGGACGCCGACGGTGCGGTCGTCGACTCGTACCGGGCGCATGGCGTGCGGACGGGAGACCCCGTGCTCCTCCGCTGCCGCCGCCATGATGAGTTCGGCCACGGCCTCTGGTGTGACCAGATGGACGGCATCCTCAAGGTCCACGCCCACTTGCCCGGCCATGACCTCCACGCAGTGCGCCGCAACGCCGTGCACCGACGTGGTCTCGACCTCGACGCCGTGCGTCAGCAGTACGGCGCTCGTCTGCGCCACCAGGGTCTTGAAGGGGAGTGTGTCCATCGGCTCTGCCACGACGTCCACCCTAGAAGGACGGCTTGGAGCATCTCCACAAAACCGAAGCTACGGTCGGGAAACCGCCAGGGTCCATTCGGCTCGCGTCGCTGCTCCTCGCTCCGCGCACCCCCGGCACTCTCTTTGCGCTCGCGCGCTCCCCTTGCGCTCCCCTTGGATTTCCTGGCACGAACGGAGGCGCCGCCCTCGGAGGCAGAACGCCCCGGGCATGAAAAAACCCCAGGCCACGGCGAGTGGGTCCTGGGGTTGATCCGAGCCGCCTTCGGGATTCGAACCCGAGACCTACGCATTACGAGTGCGTTGCTCTGGCCATCTGAGCTAAGGCGGCGCGCGCTGGGCACCATGGTGCGATCAGCAACGTCGGTAAGTCTACACAGTTTCCGGGGGTGCTTCGTACCCGCCCCGGAGGCGGGTACGGGTGGGTGAGGGGCCGCTACGAGCAGCGCTTGCCGTCCTCCGGGGCGGTGCCGCGGAGCAGGTACGTGCCGATCGCGGAGTCGACGCAGGTGCTGCCGCGGCCGTACGCGGTGTGGCCGTCGCCCTCGTAGGTGAGGAGGCGGCCGGAGGAGAGCTGTTCGGCCAGGGTCTCGGCCCAGCGGTACGGGGTGGCCGGGTCGCGGGTGGTGCCGACCACGACGATCGGGGTGGCGCCGGCGGCCTCGATGCGGTGCGGCTCGCCCGAGGCCCGCACCGGCCAGTACGCGCAGTTCAGCGAGGCCCAGGCGAGGCCCTCGCCGAAGACGGGGGATGCCTTCTCGAAGTCGGGGAGGGCATCGCGCACCTCGTCGGGCGAGGAGAAGGCCGCGGGGAGGTCGAGGCAGTTCACCGCGGCGTTCGCGAACATCAGGTTGCTGTAGCCGCCGTCGGCCTCGCGCTCGTAGTAGCTGTCGGACAGGACCAGCAGGCCGGCACCGTCGTTCTCCTTCATCGCCGAGGCCAGCGACTCGCGCAGCCGCTGCCAGGCGCCCTCGTCGTACATCGCCGCGATCACGCCGGTGGTGGCCAGGGACTCGGTGAGCTTGCGGCCGTCCGCGTCGCCGGTGGGGATCGGCTTGGCGTCCAGGTCGCCGAAGAACGCCTTCAGGTTCTTGCCTACCTGGGTGGGGGTGGTGCTCTTGTCGCCCAGGGGGCAGTCGGCGCGGCGTACGCAGTCCTTCGCGAAGGACTGGAAGGCGGTCTCGAAGCCCGCCGTCTGTTCCAGGTTCAGCCGGCGTGCGGGCAGGGACGGGTCCATCGCGCCGTCCAGGACCAGGCGCCCGGCCCGGTCCGGGAAGAGTCCGGCGTACGTCGCCCCGAGGAAGGTGCCGTACGAGGCTCCGACATAGGTCAGCTTGTCGTCGCCCAGCACCGCGCGCAGGACGTCCATGTCGCGGGCCGCCTCGACCGTCGAGACGTGGCGCAGCAGTCTCGGCGCGTCCGCACCGCAGCCCTCGGCGAACTCCTTGTACGCGTCGACCAGCCCGTCCGTCTCGCCCTGGTCGTCCGGGGTGACGTCGGTCCGCGTGTACGCGTCCATCTCGCGGCCGTCCAGGCACTCGATGGGCTCGCTGCGGGCCACACCGCGCGGATCGACCGCCACCATGTCGTACTGGGCGCGGACCTTCTCCGGGTAGCCGATGCCCGCGTACTGCTGGAGGTAGCCGACGGCCGAGCCGCCCGGTCCGCCCGGGTTGACGAGGAGCGAGCCGAGCCGCTTGCCGGGGCCGGTGGCCTTCTTGCGGGCCACGGCGAGGCGAACGTCGCCCTCGGCCGGTTTCGCGTAGTCGAGCGGGGCCTTCATGGTGGCGCACTGGAAGCCGGGGACACCGCAGTCGCGCCAGCCGAGCTTCTGCTCGTAGTACGGCGACAGCTCGGCGGGCGTGGCCTTCGGCAGCGGCGCCAGGGACGCCGTCGCCGCCTCCGTCGCGCCTGCCGCCTCCGTCGCGCCTGCCGCCTCCGCCGCCGAACCACCGGACGTCGGCGCGCCCCCTGCCGAGCAGGCGGTGGCGAGCAGCGCGGCGGCGAGGAGCGTGACTCGGATCCGGGTGCCGCCGATGCGGGTCCTGCGGTGAGTGCGCCTTGTGTGCATTCAGCGAGCGTAACTCTCCGCGATGGAGTAGATGCGGTGCGTGGTCCGTGTGGCTCGTTCGTGTTACGCCGTCAACCGGATGCCGCGCCGAGACGGACGCCGGCTCAGCCCGATCGGAGCGCCATCGTCATCGCCTCCACCGCCAGCAGCGGCGGCACATTGCGGTCCAGGGCCTCACCGCAGGCGGCGATCGCCTCGATGCGGCGGAGGGTCGCTTCGGGTGAGCTGCCGTGGGCCAGCCGGTCCAGGGCGTCCTGCGCGTCGGCGTTGGCGATCGCCACACGGGAGCCGAGCTGGAGGGCGAGGACGTCGCGGTAGAAGGCGGTGAGGTCGGTCAGGGCGAGGTCGAGGCTGTCACGCTGCGTACGCGTTCTGCGGCGCTTCTGCTTGTCCTCCAGATCCTTCATCACGCCCGCCGTGCCGCGCGGCAGTCTGCCGCCCTGGGCCGCTCCCAGGGCCGCCTTCAGCTCCTCGGCCTCCTTGCTGTCCATCCCCTCGGCGAGCTGCTTGGCGTCCTCCGCCGCCGCGTCGACCAGTTCCTGCGCGGCCCTGAGCGCGCCGCCGACGTCCTCGATCCGCAGGGGCAGCTTCAGCACGGCGGCGCGGCGGTCCCGGGCGGACTGGTCGGTGGCCAGGCGACGGGCCCGGTCGACGTGGCCCTGGGTGGCGCGGGCCGCCGACGCGGCGACGTCCGGCTCGATGCCCTCGCGGCGTACCAGCATGTCGGCGACGGCCTCGACCGACGGTGTGCGCAGGTTCAGATGGCGGCAGCGGGAGCGGATCGTGGGCAGCACATCCTCGATGGACGGGGCGCACAGCATCCAGACCGTGCGCGGGGCGGGCTCCTCGACGGCCTTGAGGACGGCGTTGGCCGACTTCTCGTTCAACCGCTCGGCGTCCTCGACGAGGATGATCTGCCAGCGGCCGTTCGCCGGCGAGGTGAACGACTTGCGGACCGTGTCCCGCATGTCGCGCACGAGGATCTCGGCGCCCACGGCGGACACCGTGCTGACGTCGGCGTGGGTGCCGAGGAGCGCCGTGTGGCAGCCGTCGCAGAAGCCGCAGCCGGGGACGCCCCCGAGGGCGCGGTCGGGGCTCACGCACTGGAGCGCGGCGGCGAAGGCCCGCGCCGTCCGTGTCACCCCCGCGCCGGGCGGGCCGGTGAACAGCCAGGCGTGCGTCATGCTCGACGCCTCCGGCAGCGGGCCCTCGGCCGCGGCGGCGGTGACGAAGGCGTCGGCGTCCCGGGCAGCGGTGGTGAGCTGCTCGCCCACCTTCTCCTGCCCGACGAGGTCGTCCCACACGGTCATGGGTCACGCCGTCCTTCCGTCACGCTCCGCCGTCGCACCGCGCCGCACCTGTCCGCGTCGCGCCTTCCATTGTGCGGGGCGGCACTGACAACGAGGCCGGGCCCCGGACCGGGGCCCGGTGCTCAGCGGCGCCCTCGGCCCTTGCCCCGGCGGCCACCGTCGCCACCGCGGCCGTCCCGGCCCTCGTCGCCCCGGCCGTCCTCGTCGTCGCGCGGCCCGAGCAGTTCGTCCGCCAGGGTCGGCAGGTCGTCGAGCGGCGTCTCCTCGGCCCAGTCGGAACGGCGCCGGCGGGGTGGCGCCTGGTCGGGGTCGATCCGGGGCAGCTCGCGCGTACGGTCCCGGCCGTCGCGGGTCCGGTCGTCGGCACCGTCGCCGGGGCCCTCCTCCCGGAAGTAGCCCGGCGGGACCCGGTCGGCGGGGTCGTCATCGCGTACGGGGGGCAGCACCGCCGTGTCGTCGGCGGCGCCCGGCGTCACCGGCGGCAGGACCGCCGTCTCGTCGACGTCCCGCGGCTCCACGGCCGGCAGCACCGTCGTCTCGTCCGCCGAGCCGGCCGGCTCGGGCGGCTTGGGCAGCTCGGTCGTCACCTCGGACTCGGACTCCCGGGAACCAGATGCCCCGGACGCCCCATCGTCCCCGGATCCGTCCTCGGCGTCGCCGTCCCGCGTGTCCCGCACCGGACGCAGGACGGCCGTGTCCTCCACGGGGCCACCGGAGGCGTTCGTCGGAGTCACCACCGGCGTCGCCACGGTCGCCGCGTCCGAAGGGGCCGCGGCCGGCTTCGGCCGGGGCGCGTCCGCCGCGGGCGGCGCCGTCGTCCTCGGGCCCGCGGCGGCCGCTGCCGCCGCCTGCTCCGCCGCCCGGCGCGCCTCCTCGGCGCGCAGCAGGGCCTCTTCGGCCTTGTGCTGCTTCTCCAGACGCCGGGCCTCGGCCTCGGCGTGCAGCCGGGCCTCCTCCTCGGCCTGCTTGCGGCGGCGCTCCTCCTCGGCCCGCAGCCGCGCCTCCTCCTCGGCCCGAGCCTTCTCCTCGGCGAGGAGCCGTACCCGCTCCTCCTCGGCCTTCCGGCTCGCTTCCTCGGCCCGGAGCCGGGCCTCCTCGGCCTGCCGCTCGGCCTCGCGCCGCTGCGCCTCCTCCAGCTCGCGCCGCTTGCGCTCCTCCTCCTCGGCGCGCAGCCGCTCCAGCTGTTCGAGGCGCTCACGCTCCAGGCGCTCCTCCTCCGCCTTGCGCGCGGCCTCTTCCTCGGCCTTGCGGCGGGCTTCCTCCTCGGCCTTGCGGCGCGCCTCCTCCCGGGCCTTGATCTCGGCCTCGGACAGCGGCAGCACCTGGTCGAGCCGGTGGCGTACAACGGTGCCGACGGCCTCGGGCTCCTGGCCCGCGTCGACGACGAGGTAGCGCCCGGGGTCGGCCGCGGCCAGGGTGAGGAAACCGGAGCGCACACGCGCGTGGAACTCGGCGGGCTCCGACTCCAGCCGGTCCGGCGCCTCGGTGAACCGCTCGCGCGCGGTCTCCGGGGAGACGTCCAGCAGGACGGTCAGATGCGGTACGAGCCCGTTGGTGGCCCAGCGGTTGATGCGGGCGATCTCGGTCGGCGACAGATCGCGGCCGGCGCCCTGGTAGGCGACCGAGGAGTCGATGTACCGGTCGGAGATGACCACGGCGCCGCGCTCCAGCGCGGGCCGGACCACGGTGTCGACGTGCTCCGCGCGGTCGGCGGCGTACAGCAGCGCCTCCGCGCGGTGCGACAGACCGGCGCTGGAGACGTCCAGCAGGATGGAGCGCAGGCGCTTGCCCACCGGGGTCGCCCCCGGCTCACGCGTGAGCACGACTTCGTGCCCCTTGCCCCGGATCCACTCGGCGAGGGCCTCGGCCTGGGTGGACTTCCCGGCGCCGTCGCCGCCCTCCAGGGCGATGAAGAAGCCGCCCGTCGCGGGCGTCGGCACCGGGTCGTCGCCGCCGAGCAGCGCGTCCCGCAGGTCGTGCCGCAGCGGTACGCCGGACCGGTCGTCGACCTTGGCCAGCACCAGCGCGGCCACCGGCAGCAGCAGCGCGCCGACCAGCATCAGGACGAACGCGGCGCCGCCGTGCGCGAAGACGAACTTGCCGCTCTCCAGCCGGTGCGGCCCGATCGCCGCCGCCACCACGGGCGCGACGACCGCGCCCAGCGCCACGTAGACCCGGACGACCGCGTGCAGGTGCTCGGTCGTGCGGGCCCGGCGGCCGTCCTCGGTCTCCTGGTCGAGCAGCGCGTGTCCGGTGTTCGCGGTCACGCCCGCGCCGACACCGGCCAGCACGAGGAGCAGCAGCACGGTGGTGTCGTCCGGGACGAGCCCGGCGGCCAGCAGGGCGACGCCTGCGAAGGCGATCGCCAGCGCGAGCAGACGGCGGCGCGACAGGGAGGGCAGCAGGGCCGGGGCCGTACGGATGCCGACGACGACTCCGCCGGTGAGCGCACCCACCATCAGCCCGTACAGCACGGGTCCGCCGCCCAGGTCCTTGGCGTGCAGCACCGCCACGGCGACCGCGGCGGCCACGACGGCGGCGACCGCCGCGCAGGCGAACACCAGCAGGGGCAGGACGCCGGTGCGACCCTTGTCGACGCCGGTGCCGCTCTTGGGGCGGCGCAGGCCCTCCAGCGGCGACCGCGCGCGCGGGGTGCGGACGCCGGGCAGCTCCAGGAAGGTCACCACGGACAGGGACGCGGCGAAGAGACCGGCCGCAACGTACGAGGCGAGCGCCGCCTGGTGCTCGGCGAACCAGTCGATGCCGGCGCCCAGCAGGTTGTTCACCAGCCCCGCGACGACCAGTACGGCGGCGGCGAGGGGGATCGCGACGAAGCCCGTACGCAGCGACAGGCGGCGCAGCGTGTCCATGTGGTCGGGCAGCGGCCGTACCGTCGCGCCCTCCGGGGGCGGCGCCGGCAGCAGCGCGGGGGCCGCGCTCTCGCGGCACACCGTCCAGAAGCGCTCGGCGACGCCGGTGACGAAGGTGGTCACCAGGAGGACGGCGAGAGCGTCGTCCGGCGTCCAGTCGATCCACAGGGGGGCGACGATCAGCAGGGCGGCCCGCAGCCCGTCGGCGCCGACCATGGTCCAGCGGCGGTCGAGCGGGCCGTCCTGCGAAGTGAGTGAGGTGAGGGGTCCGAGCAGGACGGCGCCGAAGAGCAGCGTCGCCAGGATGCGGACGCCGAAGACGGTCGCCACCGCGAACGCCACGCCCCGGTAGCCCCCGCCGAACGAGCCCGCGCCGATCGCCGCCTGGACGGCGAGGAGGACCAGCACCAGCAGGGCGAGGATGTCGCCGACACCCCCCACGAGCTGTGCGCTCCACAAACGCCGCAGCTGCGGCCGGCGCAGCAGGGCGCGGACGGCGCGCTCGCGGGAGTCCGCGACCAGGGCGTCGTCCGGGGCGGGGTGAGGGGCCGTTGGTTGCTCGGCTCGCGTCATGCGTTCAGCCTATCGGTCGCCGCCGACAGTCCGGCATGCCCGGCCGCACGTACGCACGCCCCGGCATCCGAATGATGCCGGGGCGTTCGTTTTGCGAAGGTGTGCGCGGCCCAACCGGTCCGCTCTGGGTCTGCTCCCGGTTCTGAGCCGGACTCAGTCCTCCGACGCCCGCGAGGCGGTCGCCTTCTTGGTGACCGTCTTCTTCGCGGTGCTCTTGGCGGCGGTGGTCTTCTTGGCGGCCGTCGTCTTCGCCGCGGCCGTCTTCTTGGTCGCCGCCGCCTTCTTGGCCGGGGCCTTCTTGGCGGCCGTCTTCTTGGTGGCCGTCTTCTTGGTGGCCTTCTTCGCCGTCTTCTTGGCGGGCCCCTTGGCGCGCTTCTCGGCGAGCAGTTCGTAGCCGCGCTCCGGCGTGATCTCCTCGACGCTGTCGCCGGAGCGCAGGGTCGCGTTGGTCTCGCCGTCGGTGACGTACGCGCCGAAGCGGCCGTCCTTGACCACGACCGGCTTCTCACTGACCGGGTCGGTGCCCAGCTCCTTCAGCGGCGGCTTGGCCGCGGCCCGGCCACGCTGCTTGGGTTGGGCGTAGATCGCCAGCGCCTCTTCCAGCGTGATCGTGAAGAGCTGCTCCTCGGCCTGGAGCGACCGCGAGTCGGTGCCCTTCTTCAGGTAGGGCCCGTAGCGGCCGTTCTGCGCGGTGATCTCGACGCCCTCGGCGTCGGCACCGACGACGCGCGGCAGCGACATGAGCTTCAGGGCGTCGTCCAGGGTGACGGTGTCCAGCGCCATCGACTTGAACAGCGAGGCCGTCCGCGGCTTCACGGCGTTCTTGCCGGTCTTCGGGGTGCCCTCGGGGAGCACCTCGGTGACGTACGGGCCGTAGCGGCCGTCCTTGGCGACGATGGTGTGGCCGGTGGCCGGGTCGGCGCCGAGCTCGAAGTCGCCGCTCGGCTTGGCGAGCAGTTCCTCCGACAGCTCGACGGACAGCTCGTCCGGTGCCAGGTCCTCGGGGACGTCGGCGCGCTGGTGGTTCTCGGAGTCCTTCTCGCCGCGCTCGATGTAGGGGCCGTAGCGCCCGACGCGCAGCACGATGTCGTTGCCGACGGGGAAGGACGACACCTCGCGCGCGTCGATCGCGCCGAGGTCGGTGACCAGTTCCTTGAGGCCGCCGAGGTGGTCTCCGTCGCCGTTGCCGGCATCCGCCGCGGCGCCGTGGCCGCCCGCGGCGGAGCCGCTGTCGGATGCTGTTTCACCGAAGTAGAAGCGCCGCAGCCACGGCACCGCCTGCGCCTCGCCGCGGGCGATGGCGTCGAGGTCGTCCTCCATCTTGGCGGTGAAGTCGTAGTCGACGAGCCGCCCGAAGTGCTTCTCCAGGAGGTTGACGACGGCGAAGGAGAGGAAGGACGGGACGAGTGCCGTGCCCTTCTTGAAGACGTAGCCGCGGTCCAGGATGGTGCCGATGATCGACGCGTACGTCGACGGGCGGCCGATCTCGCGCTCTTCCAGCTCCTTGACCAGCGACGCCTCGGTGTAGCGGGCCGGGGGCTTGGTGGCGTGGCCGTCGACCGTGATCTCCTCGGCCGTCAGCGCGTCGCCCTGGGCGACCTGCGGCAGCCGGCGCTCGCGGTCGTCCAGCTCGGCGTTCGGGTCGTCGGCGCCTTCGACGTACGCCTTCAGGAAGCCGTGGAAGGTGATCGTCTTGCCGGAGGCGCTGAACTCGACGTCCCGGCCGTCGGACGCGGAGCCACCGATCTTCACGGTGACGCTGTTGCCGGTCGCGTCCTTCATCTGGGAGGCGACGGTCCGCTTCCAGATCAACTCGTAGAGCTTGAACTGGTCGCCGGTCAGTCCGGTCTCGGCGGGCGTGCGGAAACGATCACCCGAGGGGCGGATCGCCTCGTGCGCCTCCTGGGCGTTCTTGACCTTGCCGGCGTAGGTCCGCGGCTGCGCGGGCAGGTAGTCGGCGCCGTACAGCTGCGTGACCTGGGCGCGGGCGGCGCTGACGGCCGTGTCGCTCAGGGTCGTCGAGTCCGTACGCATGTAGGTGATGTAGCCGTTCTCGTACAGCTTCTGGGCGACCTGCATGGTCGCCTTGGCGCCGAAGCCGAGCTTGCGGCTCGCCTCCTGCTGGAGCGTCGTCGTACGGAACGGGGCGTACGGCGAGCGGCGGTACGGCTTGGACTCGACCGAGCGGACGGCGAAGCGCGTGTTCTCCAGGGCGGCGGCGAGCGCGCGGGCGTTCGCCTCGTCGAGGTGGAGGGTGTTCGCGCCCTTGAGCTGTCCCAGGGAGTCGAAGTCGCGGCCCTGCGCGACACGCCGGCCGTCGACCGTCTGGAGGCGGGCGACCAGCGACGACGGGTCCGACTGGTCCCCCGCGCGGCCGGTGGCGAAGGTGCCGGTGAGGTCCCAGTACTCGGCGGAGCGGAACGCGATGCGCTCGCGTTCCCGCTCGACGACGAGGCGGGTGGCGACGGACTGGACGCGGCCCGCCGACAGCTTCGGCATGACCTTCTTCCACAGGACCGGCGAGACCTCGTAGCCGTAGAGGCGGTCGAGGATGCGGCGGGTCTCCTGGGCGTCGACGAGCTTCTGGTTGAGCTGGCGCGGGTTGGCCACGGCGGCCCGGATCGCGTCCTTGGTGATCTCGTGGAACACCATGCGCTTGACGGGGATCTTCGGCTTGAGGACTTCCTGGAGGTGCCAGGCGATGGCCTCGCCCTCGCGGTCCTCATCGGTGGCGAGGAAGAGCTCGTCGGAGTCCTTGAGCAGGTCCTTGAGCTTCCTGACCTGTGCCTTTTTGTCGGCGTTGACCACATAGATCGGCTGGAAGTCGTGTTCGACGTCCACACCGAGGCGGCGGACCTCGCCGGTGTACTTCTCGGGCACCTCGGCGGCGCCGCTGGGAAGGTCGCGAATGTGCCCGACGCTCGCCTCGACGACGTAGCCAGGGCCGAGATAGCCCTTGATCGTCTTCGCCTTGGCAGGCGACTCGACGATGACGAGTCGGCGGCCGCCGTTCGCGGTCTCGCTGGTCGGGGACAACTTCGCTCTTCTCTCCGGTCGACGCTGGGCCTCCCCAGGTCGTGGTCCCGGGGTCGGGTCGTGCTGCGTTTCGGTCGTGACGCTGCGGAGTGTGACGGTACCTCCCGCCCCCGTGTCAAACGGGAAAAGCCCGCAACGGCCACTCGAACGGTAACCCGACGAACCCTGTTCCTGCCGCCCGGAGTGGTCACCGGCCCTGATCCGGGTATCCGGAGCGCGATTCCCCGATTACCAGGGGGAGAGTGCGGCAGGGGACCGGAACCGGCCTCTCACACGTGCGTCAGGCACCATGCGCCGAGGGCCAGCGCGGCCACGGCGGCGACACTCGCGACGGTCGCCGATGCGACGGGGCTCACACCGTGCGCGACGGGCCGGCCGTGCCGCACCCGCGTCGTGGTCCACATCAGCAGACCGGCCCCGAACAGGGCGAACACCAATCCCGCGAAGATCGCCGGCCCGCTCTCCATGGTCCCCGTGCCCCTTTTCTCCAGCCCGCGCGTGTGCAGCATCCGGGACGCTGTCACGCGTGGGCGGCGGGCAGGCGAACCCGAGGTGAACGGGGAGCCGACGGGCGGGCGGCCGCCGCGCGTGGCTCGTTACGGGCCTCCTCGCCGGTTCGTCCTACCCGGTTCGTGCCACGCCGGTTCGTCCTACGCCGGTTCGTCCTACGCCGGTTCGTTCTATGCCGGTTCGAGGAACCCCTGCTCCACCAGCAGCCGGATCTGGGCCGGCGTGCGGTCGCGCAGCGCCACCGGGTCCTCACCGACCAGCTGGGCGATGGCGTCCAGGATGCGGCCCGCGCTCATGGTGCCGTCGCAGACGCCCGCGAATCCGGCGCCGACCGTGTCGACCCGGGTGGCCCGGCGCATGCCGCGGTTCTGGCGCAGGACGACGTGCTCCGGGTCCTCGGCGCCGGGCAGCCCGACCTGCTCCTGGACGACCTCGCCGGCCAGCGTGAAGTGCGCTTCGAGCAGGGCGGCGTCGTCGTGGGCGCGGAGGTAGTCGACGCGGTCGAAGTGCGCGCGCACCGTCTCGCCGAGCGGCTGCTCGATCGGGTGCGGCCACTCCTCGGCCACGACCGAGGGCTCGGCGACCCCGGTCCGGCGCAGCGTGATCCAGCCGAAGCCGACGGCCCTGACCTTGCGCGCCTCGAACTCGTCCAGCCACGCGTCGTACCGCGCCTGGTACTCGGCCGCGTCACCGCGGTGGTCGCCCGCGTCCCTGAGCCACAGCTCGGCGTACTGCGTGATGTCCTGCACCTCGCGCTGCACGATCCAGGCATCGCAGCCGCGCGGCACCCAGGAGCGCAGCCGGTCCGTCCAGTCCTCTCCCTCCACGTGCTGCCAGTTGGCGAGGAAGTGCGCGAACCCGCCCGGGTTCAGCCGCTCCCCCGTCTCCTGAACGAGCCGGCGGCACAGATCGTCCCCGCCCATGCCGCCGTCGCGGTAGGTGAGGCGGGCGCCGGGCGAGATCACGAAGGGCGGGTTGGAGACGATCAGGTCGTACGTCTCGTCCTTGTCGACCGGCTCGTACAGCGAGCCCTCGCGCAGCTCGGCGGCCGGGGCCCCGGACAGGGCGAGGGTGAGCGCGGTGATGTGCAGCGCGCGCGGGTTGACGTCGGTCGCCGTCACGCGCGTGGCGTGCGCGGCGGCGTGCAGCGCCTGGATGCCGGAGCCGGTGCCGAGGTCGAGGGCGGCGGAGACGGGCGTACGCACGGTGAGGCCCGCGAGGGTCGTGGAGGCGCCGCCGACGCCGAGGACGACGCCCTCGGCGTGGTTGCCGATGCCTCCGGCGCCGCCGACCGCGCAGCCCAGGTCGGAGACGATGAACCAGTCCTCGCCGCCGGGTCCGCCGTAGGGCCGTACGTCCACGGTGGCCGCCACCTCGTCGTCCGCCCGGACCAGCCAGCCGGTCTCCAGGCAGGCGTCGACGGGCAGAACGTCCGTCACGCGCGCGTGGGGCACGGGTTGCTGGAGCAGGAACAGCCGGACGAGCAGTTCGAGCGGCGTGTCGCCGCGGGTGGCCCGGAGCGCGGGCACGGTCTCGCTGCGCGACAGCGCCGCGTAGGCGGGGGCGCCGAGCAGCTCCAGCAGTCCGTCGGCGGTGAAGGAGGCCCCGAGCAGGGCGTCCCGCAGCCGGGCGGTGACGTCAGGGCGGTCGGCGGAGGGCAGGGGGGAGAGGCTGGCGTTACTCACACCCCCATTGTGGCCCCGCTCTCCGCCCTCCGCCCCGTGTGCGCGTGTTCGCGTGGGGACGTCAGCCCGTCGTGGCCGACGGCGTCACGGAGGCCGCCTTGCAGCTCTCCTGCTTCGCCATCGCCTGGCCGACCTCACCCTCCTCCAGGGTCTTCAGCGCGTCGCTGCCGCTCTTGCTGAGCTTGTTCAGCTCGGTGGCGATGTCCTTGAGGCCGTCGGCGAACTTCGCCTGGTCCTTGGTGTCGAGGTCCTCCACCTGCTTCCTGAGGGAGGCGTACGACGTGGAGAGGCCGTTCAGCTCGGTGACCGCGTCCTTCTGCTTCTTCTCGCCGTCCTCGACGTCCGGAGCACCGGCCTTCTGGACGGTGGCGCCCATCGCCTTGTAAGCGTCGGACATGTCCTGGAACGCCTTCGCGTCGGTCTTCTGGACCTCCGCCGGAGTGCTGTTGTCCGAGGTCTCCTTCTGGATCGCCGCGTTGGCCGCCTCGATCTTCTTGGCCTGCGGCTGCACCCCGTCGCAGACGTCCTTCGCCCAGGAGTTCAGCTTCTCGTTGTCGTCACTGCCACCGCATCCCGTCAGCGCCAGTGCCAGTACCGCACCGCCGGACAGTGCGACCGCGAGCTTCTTGTTCACCGGTTTGGTCCCTTCCATGGCTCTCGGCCCCGGAACATACACGCCGGATGGGGGACATCCGCCGGACGAACATCCGTTAAGACCGTATTGCAGCCATTTGCACCAAGAGAGAGAAGGGTCACGGTGAAGGGAGCGCACGGGCACGAGGCGGGCGGACGACGCGTCAACGCGCGCCGTCCGCCCCTCCCTTGAGCTGCGCCTCCTACGAGGGCTCCGCGCCGCCCGCTACGAAACCACCGCCGGATCGGCCGACTTGGGCTCGTGGCCGGCGTTCTCTTCGTCACCCATGGCGATCCCGCGCCGCTTGGACACGTAGACCGCCCCCGCGATGACGAGGAACGAGACGACCGCGACCATCACCCGTACGCCGATGCTCTTGTCGGCGCCGTAGGAGAACTTGATGACGGCGGGCGCGATGAGCAGCGCCACCAGGTTCATGACCTTCAGCAGCGGGTTGATGGCCGGTCCCGCGGTGTCCTTGAACGGGTCGCCGACCGTGTCGCCGATCACGGTGGCGGCGTGAGCCTCGCTGCCCTTGCCGCCGTGGTGACCGTCCTCGACGAGTTTCTTGGCGTTGTCCCAGGAGCCGCCGGAGTTGGCGAGGAACACCGCCATCAGCGTGCCCGCGCCGATGGCGCCCGCGAGGAACGCGCCGAGCGCGCCCACGCCGAGCGTGAACCCGATGAAGATCGGCGCCATCACGGCGAGCAGTCCGGGCGTGGCGAGTTCCCGCAGGGCGTCCCTGGTGCAGATGTCGACGACCTTGCCGTACTGCGGTTTCTCGCTGTAGTCCATGATTCCGGGCCGTTCCCGGAACTGCCGCCGCACCTCGTAGACCACCGCGCCCGCCGACCGCGACACCGCGTTGATCGCCAGCCCCGAGAAGAGGAAGACGACCGCCGCGCCCGCGATCAGCCCGACGAGGTTGTTGGGCTGCGAGATGTCCATCATCAGGCTCATCGGCGCGCCCTCACCGCTGAGTTTCTCGCCCACGTCCGCCGCACCGCTGGTGATGGCGTCGCGGTACGACCCGAACAGGGCCGCCGCCGCGAGGACCGCGGTGGCGATGGCGATGCCCTTGGTGATGGCCTTGGTGGTGTTGCCGACGGCGTCCAGGTCGGTGAGCACCTGGGCGCCGGCGCCCTCGACGTCGCCGGACATCTCGGCGATGCCCTGCGCGTTGTCGGAGACCGGACCGAAGGTGTCCATGGCGACGATCACACCGACCGTGGTGAGCAGGCCGGTGCCGGCCAGCGCCACCGCGAACAGCGCCAGCATGATCGAGGCGCCGCCGAGCAGGAAGGCCCCGTAGACGCCGAGGCCGATCAACAGGGCGGTGTAGACGGCGGATTCGAGACCGAGGGAGATACCGGCGAGGACGACGGTGGCGGGACCGGTGAGCGAGGTCTTGCCGATGTCCTTGACGGGGCGTCTGGTGGTCTCGGTGAAGTAGCCGGTGAGCTGCTGGATCAGGGCGGCGAGCACGATGCCGATGGCGACCGCGACGAGCGCGAGGATCCGCGGGTCGCCGCTCTTGCCCGCGATGGCCGCGTCGGTGACGCCGTCCAGCTCCGAGTACTTCCCGGGCAGGTAGACGAAGACGGCCACCGCGACCAGGACGAGCGAGATCACCGCGGAGATGAAGAAGCCCCGGTTGATCGCGCTCATGCCGCTGCGGTCGGACCGCCGGGGCGCCACCGCGAAGATGCCGATCATGGCGGTGACGACACCGATCGCCGGCACCAGCAGCGGGAACGCCAGCCCGGAGTCGCCGAAGGCCACCTTGCCGAGGATCAGTGCGGCCACCAGCGTGACGGCGTAGGACTCGAACAGGTCGGCGGCCATGCCCGCGCAGTCGCCGACGTTGTCGCCCACGTTGTCGGCGATGGTCGCGGCATTGCGCGGATCGTCCTCCGGAATGCCCTGTTCGACCTTGCCGACCAGGTCGGCACCGACGTCGGCGGCCTTGGTGAAGATGCCGCCGCCGACTCGCATGAACATCGCGATCAGCGCGGCACCGAGGCCGAAGCCCTCCAGGACCTTCGGCGCGTCGGCCGCGTACACCAGCACCACGCAGCAGGCGCCCAGCAGGCCGAGCCCCACCGTGAACATGCCGACCACGCCGCCCGTGCGAAAAGCGATCTTCGTCGCCTTGTGCGAGACGAGAGTGAGATCCTTTTCCGGTTCGCCAGGTGCCGGGGTCGCTTCCCGCGCCGCCGCGGCGACGCGCACATTGCTGCGGACGGCGAGCCACATGCCGATATAGCCGGTGGCCGCCGAGAACGCCGCGCCGATCAGGAAGAAGATCGATCGCCCGGCTCGTTGATTCCAGTCGTCCGCGGGCAGCAGCATGAGCAGAAAGAACACGACGACGGCGAATACGCCGAGCGTGCGAAGCTGCCTGGCCAGATAGGCGTTCGCGCCTTCCTGGACGGCCGCCGCGATCTCTTTCATGCTCTCGGTGCCCTCGCCCGCCGCGAGCACCTGGCGCACCAGGATGCCCGCGAGCACCAGCGCGGCCAGTGCGACGACGGCGATGACCGCGATCAGGACACGGTTTCCGTCGGTGAGCACGGCGGCCGCGAGGGTCGAGGGGTCGCCCAACTGATGAGGGTTGGAAAGCTCCGCCATTCGTCCTCCTTGACGCTTGGGCTGAGCTCAAGATGTGGACGGGATTGTAGGTACCGGAAGCTGATCAAAACAGTGCACGACAAAAGGAATTAACCTGTCAACCACAAGGAGCCGAGGAGTAGTAATGCCCTTCCGCCATTAACTTCCCAGACTTCCCTTGTGATCGATTTCTGACGCCATTGATCGTGAATGAATTCACTTGGCGCCCGCACGGCACCACTGTAGATCCGCACATGACGAAGGGCCCTACGAGGTAGGGCCCTTCGGGTGATACGGGAGGGTGATGCGGGGGCGGTCAGACCGGCGGCAGCACCGCCGGCGCGGTCGGCCAGGTCATGCGGATCAGTCCGCCGTCCTCGCCTGCCTTGACCTCCACGTCGTCGACGAGTCCGCTGATGACCGCGAGGCCCATCTCGTCCTCCTCGGCCTCCGGGTCGTCGGCCCCGGCGCCCGAGGCCCGGTCCCCGGGGACCGCGTGCGGCGCCTCGTCGCCGACCTCGATGGAGAACTGCTTCTCCTCCTCGATCAGCGACACCTTGACCGGCGCCGTGATGCCGACGTGCTGATGCAGGCCCACAGCCCGCGTGCAGGCCTCGCCGACGGCGAGCCTGACCTCGTCGAGGACGGCCTCGTCCACTCCGGCCCTGCGTGCCACCGCGGCCGCCACGAGACGGGCGGTACGGACATGCTCGGGCAGCGCGCTGAAGCGGAGTTCAACGGTGGCCATGCATCCCCCTCGGAACTACGGGCGTGCTTTCGAGGGTCCCGGGCGCCGACCGCCCCGGCCCCCCCCCCTCTCACCCCGGGCGGGGCCCCGCCCGCCCGCGCCGGGGGGGCAGCGGCGGGCGGCCCGCCCCCC
>NZ_JBHXNW010000003.1:6410-16750 GCF_042717365.1 Streptomyces sp. NPDC058534 | reverse complement strand
TTATTTATTACCTCGGGCGGAGGGCGGGGGGGGGGGGGGGGCGGCGGCGGCGGCGGGCGCGGCCCCCCCCCCCCCTCGTTCTCTCGCCGGCCGGGCCCGCGGGCCCGGGACCGGTCGTCAGTCGGTGGCCGCCACCGCTTCCTCGACCGAGGTGTGAATGGGGAACACCTTGGTGAGGCCGGTGATACGGAAGATCTTGAGAATGCGCTCCTGGTTGCAGACCAGGCGCAGCGAGCCCTCATGGGCGCGCACCCGCTTCAGTCCGCCGACCAGCACGCCGAGCCCCGTGGAGTCGAGAAAGTCCACGCCCTCCATGTCGACGACGAGGTGGAAACTCCCGTCGTTCACGAGCTCGACCAGCTGCTCACGCAGCTTGGGCGCGGTGTATACGTCAATTTCGCCACCGACCTCGACGACCGTACGATCGCCGACGGTACGGGTCGACAGGGACAGGTCCACGGATCCTCCAGCACCTTGCTATCGAGCGGTTGTCCATCGGGACACCTCGGCTTGAAGCCCCCAGGACGGTACGCCAGCCGCGATGGCATTCAATCACTTACCGGCAGGCGTGCACGACGCCTTGGTCCCATTGTCCGTCACGCCAGTGACAGACTCGGTGCCGATGGCCAAGAATCACCGACCCGATCGACCCCCGTCGGAGCCCGGCTCCCGGCCGGAACCAGGCACGGTCCTGGACCGGCTCGCCGCGGGACCGAGCCGGGCTGCGCGCATCACTCATACGGAGCACTTGCCCCCGCGTGCGGGCCGTCATGCCGTCTGGCCGGACCGGATTCGGCCGGAGGTCGTCGCCGCCGTGCAGGCCGCGGGTATCGAACATCCGTGGGCCCACCAGGCACGTGTCGCCGAGCACGCCCTGGACGGCGACTCCGTGGTGGTCGCCACCGGCACCGCCTCCGGCAAGTCCCTGGCCTATCTGGTGCCGGTGCTGTCGACGCTCCTGGACGGCTCCGAGGCCGCCAACGGGCGCGGCGCCACCACCCTCTACCTGGCCCCGACCAAGGCACTCGCGGCCGACCAGTGCCGGTCGGTGAAGGAACTTTCACAACCGCTCGGCACGGCCGTCCGCGCCGCGGTGTACGACGGCGACACGCCGTTCGAGGAACGCGAGTGGATCCGCCAGTACGGCACCTACGTGCTGACCAACCCGGACATGCTGCACCGCGGCATCCTGCCGTCCCACCCGCGCTGGTCCTCCTTCCTGAAGTCGCTGAAGTACGTCGTCATCGACGAGTGCCACACCTACCGCGGCGTCTTCGGCTCCCACGTCGCGCAGGTGCTGCGCAGGCTGCGCCGACTGTGCGCCCGCTACGGCGCGTCGCCCGTGTTCCTGCTCGCCTCCGCCACGGCCGCCGAGCCGTCGGTGGCGGCCCGCCGGCTCACCGGGCTCCCGGTCGTCGAGGTCGCGGACGACGCCTCACCGCGCGGTGAACTGGTGTTCGCCCTCTGGGAGCCGCCGCTGACCGACCTGGAGGGCGAGAAGGGCGCTCCGGTGCGCCGCACCGCCACCGCCGAGGCCGCCGACCTGCTCACCGACCTCACGGTCCAGGGCATGCGGTCGATCACCTTCGTACGGTCCCGGCGCGGTGCCGAGCTGATCTCGGTGATCGCCCAGGAGCGCCTCGCCGAGGTCGACCGCTCCCTGACCCGGCGCGTCGCGGCGTACCGCGGCGGCTACCTCCCCGAGGAGCGCCGCGCCCTGGAGCGCGCCCTGCACTCCGGCGAACTCCTCGGGCTCGCGGCGACGAACGCCCTCGAACTCGGCCTCGACATCTCCGGCCTGGACGCCGTGGTGATCGCGGGGTACCCGGGCACGCGGGCGTCCCTGTGGCAGCAGGCGGGCCGGGCGGGTCGCGCGGGGCAGGGGGCCCTGGCGGTGCTGGTCGCCCGCGACGACCCGCTGGACACCTTCCTCGTCCACCACCCGGAGGCGCTGTTCGACCAGCCCGTCGAGTCGACCGTCCTCGATCCCGACAACCCCTACGTCCTCGCCCCCCATCTGTGCGCGGCGGCGGCCGAGCTGCCCCTGACGGAGGAGGACCTGAAGCTCTTCGGCCCCGCCTGCGAGGAGCTGCTGCCCCAGCTGGAGGCGGCCAAGCTGCTCCGCCGGCGGACCCGGGCCTGGCACTGGACACGCCGGGAGCGGGCCGCCGACCTGACGGACATCCGCGGGGAGGGCGGACGTCCGGTCCAGGTCGTCGAGGCCGGTACGGGGCGGCTGCTGGGCACGGTGGACGCCGGTGCCGCCCACACGAGCGTCCACGAGGGCGCCGTGCACCTCCACCAGGGGCGCACCTATCTCGTCCGCTCCCTCGACCTGGAGGACTCCGTCGCGCTGGTCGAACAGGCCACCCCCGCCTACTCGACGGTCGCCCGCGACACGACGGCGATCTCGGTCCTGGAGACCGACATCGAGGTCCCCTGGGGCGACGGGTGCCTGTGCTACGGCTCCGTCGAGGTCACCAACCAAGTGGTCTCCTTCCTGCGCCGGCGCCTCATCACCGGCGAGGTCCTGGGCGAGACGAAGCTCGACCTCCCTCCTCGGACGCTGCGCACGCGCGCGGTGTGGTGGACGGTCACCGAGGACCAGCTCGACGCCGCCCGGATCAACCCGGAGATCCTCGGCGGGGCCCTGCACGCCGCCGAGCACGCCTCCATCGGCATGCTGCCCCTGTTCGCGACCTGCGACCGCTGGGACATCGGCGGGGTGTCGATCCCCCTGCACCCGGACACGCTGCTCCCCACCGTCTTCGTGTACGACGGCCACCCCGGCGGCGCGGGCTTCGCCGAGCGCGCCTTCCACACGGCCCGCGAATGGCTCACGGCCACCCGGGAGGCCATCGCCTCCTGCGAGTGCGACGCCGGCTGCCCGTCCTGCATCCAGTCCCCCAAGTGCGGCAACGGCAACGATCCGTTGCACAAGCGGGGGGCGGTGCGGCTGCTCACGGTGCTACTGAGGGGGGCCGAGGCGGCGGCAGAGGCGGTGGAGACAGAGCAGCCTCGGGCGGAGCAGGCTGAAGCGGAACAGGCTCAGTAGGCAGAGGTTCGGCGGGCTGAGGTTCGGTGGGCTGAGGACCTGTGGACAGGGCCGGGCCCGCCCTCGCACGGACCTCCGCCGCGAACGGGCCCCGGCCCGACGCCGCCGACACGTCCGAGACCTGCCCGGTCAGCACGCAGCGCACCAACCGTGCGCCCTGGGCCCGCGCGACCCGGTCGGCCTCGGCACACGCCGCCGTGTCGCCCCGGGCCCAGTGGTCCGCCGCCGCGAGGGCCGCCAAGTCGGCGCCCCCGGCGGCGCGGTGCCGGGCCACCACCGCCTGTCCCAGGGCCAGCACGATGCCGAACACCAGGCACAGGACGGCGACGGCGCCCACACTCCAGACGGTGGCGGACCCCTGGTCGTGAGCGCCCCTCACGGCTTCGCCCCCACCATCGGCTCGGCCCCCACCGCTCGCTCCGCCGACGCCACGGCCTCCTCCCGTACCTCGAAGGGGAGGCCGTGCAACGCCGGTGGCTCGGCCACCACGACCACACGGACCAGGCCCGCCTCCCGGGCGACCGTGACCCGTGCCCCGCGCGGCGCCGCCTCCCGGGCGACCTTGACGACCGCGCCGTCCGGGTCCTGGCGTGCCGCCGCGCGTGCGCCCGTGCGGGCCGCGTCCACGCACTGGATCTGGGCGGCCACCACCAGCAGCCCCCACACCAGTGCCATCGCGAACACCACCAACACCGGCAGCACCACGGCCGTCTCGGCGGTCACGAACCCTCCGTCGGAGCGGCGGCCGCATCCCCGGCGGGCTCCCGGCATCGCCTCCGACCCGACCGTCCGCTCACATCCGCGCATCGAGCGCCCGCTTCACGATGCCCTGCAACTCGGCGCTGACCGTACCGCTCGTCACGACCTTGTAGAGGACCACGGCGAAGGCCACCGCCGCGACGATCCCCATCGCGTACTCCGACGTGACCATTCCCGCGTCCCGCCCCGCGCCCCGACGCCGCAGCGCCGTCCGTGCTCCACACACCAGGGCACACAGCCGTGCCCGTACCGCCTGATACATCTCAACCCCCGTGAGGTTCGATCCCGTTGTTCACTCGCTTGTCTTTCTCGGTCACTCGCTCTCCGGCTCCCCGCCGGTACGCCCCCGTTCCGTCAGCGACCACCTCCCCCGTCTCCCAGCACCCCGCCGGCGAGTCCGATGACCACCGGCAGTACGCCCACCGCGATGAAGGCGGGCAGGAAGCACAGCCCCACCGGCGCGGTGACCATGACGGCCGCCCGTCGGGCCCGGGCCGTCGTGGTGCGGGCCCAGTCGGCGCGGGCCTGGGCGGCGAGCCGGGCGGCCGGACCTGCTGCGGGCAGTCCCGACACGTCGGCCCGTTCCAGCAGCCGCGCCAGTGGACCGGCGCCCGGGATCTCGGCCAACCCGCGCCAGGCACCCTCCGGTTCACCGCCGAGTCGCACCTCCGCGGCGCCACGCCCCAGCGCCTCTCCCACGGGTCCGCCCAAGGCGTCGCCCACCGCCCGCGCGGCGGTCACCGGACTCGCACCCGCCGCGACGCAGGCAGCCAGCAGATCGGCCGCCAGGGGCAGTTGACGCGCGGCCTGTGCGGCGGTGGCCCCGGCCGCGGACGTACCGGCGGCCGGGCGTCGGGAGCGTCGCCGCCACAGCACCGCCGCGCCTGCCAGTCCCACCACGGCACCGGCCGCACCTCCGACCACGACCCAGCCGGCACACACCGTGCCCAGCAGCGGCAGCCACGCGCGGGCGACGGCCCGCACCTCCTCGGTGCGTCGTGGGGTCACGCGGGCCGGGACCGGCACCAGCAGCCCCGTGAGCCGCCTCTGTACCGTCCGCTCCCGCCGCGCGGCTCCGAGCACCCGCGCCGGCCAAACGGCCGCCGCCAGAGCCCCCACCACTACCCCCAGCCTGTGGACAACGTCATCGTTCACGACACCGCCTCCGCTCCGCGCACGATTCGCGTCACCCACCACACGCCCAGGCCCTCCAGCAGTCCGCCGGCCAGCAGGCATCCGATCCCGGCTCCGGTGTGCAACAGCACGTGCAGCGGATCGGAGCCGAGGGCGACGCCGAGCAGGAGACCGAGGACCGGCAGGCCCGCGAGCATCACCGCCGTGGCCCGGGCGCCCGCCAACTGGGCGCGCAGGTCGGAGCGCTGGTCCCGTTCGGCGCGCAGCGCGCCCTCCAGCCGGTCGAGTCCGGCGGCCAGCCCCGCCCCTTGATCGACGGCGACCCGCCAGCAGGCGGCGAGACCCCGCAGCCCCTCGGCGCCCGGCTGCCGCGCCGCCGTCGCGAGCGCCCCCGGAACGTCCCCGCCGAACCGGGCCGCCGCCAGCACGGCCGGCTGCGCGTCCCCCAGCCCACCGGAGTCACGCTCGGCGCACAACAGCGCCTCGCCGGGCTGCCGACCCGCCCGCACCTCCCCGGCGAGCGCCCCGCAGAGCGCGAGCACCGCGTCCTGCCGTCGCTCCCGGGCCCGCCTCGCATCGCCGGCCAGCCGCGTCCGCCGCAGTACCGGCACCCCGGCCGCTCCCGCGAGCAGCGGCAGCACTGAGGTGCCCAGCAGTGCCAGCACCAGCCCCGCGGCCGGGGACCACCACTCGAATCCCAGCCGGCCACGGACCCGCCACAGCCGCTCAGTCACCCGGCGCACCGGGGGCGGCCCGGTCCCGCCCGTCCCGCCTTCCGCCAGCACCGCCCGCGCGCGCCGTACGCCGGAGTGCCATCCGCCCGCCAGCCAGGCGGCGGCCCCCAGACACGCCAGGGCCACACCCGTCGACAGCTCACCCGTCCCGGTCACCGTCACCGCTCGCCTCCCGTCCGATGGGCTCGCCCTTCGAGTCCTTCGAGTCCTTCGAGTCCTCCGAGTCCTCCGAGTCCTTCGAGCCCTCCGAGTCCTTCGCCGCGCAGCAGCTCCCGCAGCCGCTCCCAACCGCGTTCGGCCACGAAGGCCGCCGTGCCCCACCGCAGGGCCGGTACCGTCCGCACCAGCCCCGACGGGTCCCGCTCCAGTACGTGCACCTCGGCGATCCGGCGCCTGCCGGTCCGGTCGCGGACCAGGTGCAGGACGACCGAGAGGGCCGCGGCGAGCTGGCTGTGCAGGGCCGCGCGGTCCAGGCCGGCCGCCGTGCCGAGCGCCTCCAGCCGGGCCGGCACGTCGGCGGCGGCGTTGGCGTGCACCGTCCCGCACCCGCCTTCGTGACCGGTGTTCAACGCCGCGAGCAGGTGGACCACTTCGGGTCCGCGCACCTCGCCCACGACCAGCCGGTCCGGGCGCATCCGCAGCGCCTGCCGGACCAGGTCCTCAAGGGTGACCAGGCCCGCGGCCTCCTGGTTGGCGGGTCTGGTCTCCAGGCGGACGACGTGCGGGTGGTCCGGCCGCAGTTCCGCCGAGTCCTCGGCCAGCACGATGCGCTCGTCCGGTCCGACGAGCCCGAGCAGGGCGCTCAGGAGCGTCGTCTTCCCACTGCCCGTACCTCCGCTGACGAGGAACGACAGCCGGGCCCGCACCAGGGCGCGCAGCACCCGGTCCCCGCCCGGCGGCACAGTGCCCGCCTCGGCCAGCTCGTCGAGCGTGAACGCGCGCGGTCGCACCACCCGCAGCGAGAGGCAGGTGCAGCCGACGGCGACCGGTGGCAGCACCGCGTGCAGCCGGGTGCCGTCGGGCAGCCGGGCGTCCACCCACGGCCGGGCGTCGTCGAGCCGTCGTCCGGCGACGGTGGCGAGGCGCTGTGCGAGCCGCCGTACCGCCCCGGCGTCCGGGAAGGAAACCGGCGTGAGCTCCAGACCACCGCCCCGGTCGACCCAGACCCGGTCCGGTGCGGACACCAGCACGTCGGTCACAGACGGGTCGGCGAGCAGCGGTTCCAGTGGCCCGCTGCCGACCAGTTCCGACCTGAGCTGGGCCGCGGTGCCGAGGATCTCGGCGTCTCCGAGCACCCGTCCCTGTTCCCGCAGGGCCTGCGCCACGCGCGCGGGTGTCGGCTCCGCCCCGCTTTCGGCCAGCCACCTCCGCACCCCGTCGAGCATCCCCGGAGCGGGAGCGGGAGCCGGGGCCGGAACCGTAGCCGGAACCCTCCGGAGCTCCGCGGCCGGACGCATGACACCCTCGGCGGCCGATCCCAAGGACCCACCGGCGGCCGATCCCAGAGACCCACCGGCGACCAAACCGGCCGAACCGACCGAACCGGCCCCACCCGAGGACGTCCGGGATGCCCAACCGGGGATCACCCCGGCAGTCCGCCCTCTTGGCGTCTCGGAACGGCGCCCGCGCCTCCCGGATCCCCCGGGTACCGCGCCCCTTGCCCCGCCCAACTCTCCCGCGAACACCGAACCCGCCGCGCTCACACCGCACCGCCCGTCTCCACCAGCGTCCGGTCCCAGAACTCACGGCAGAAGCGCGCCAGTGGTCCGCGGACGGACGTGCCCGGCGGGCGTCGGCTCTCCGTGGCGCGCAGGAGTCCCGACTCGACCGGCACCTCGCCGGCCAGGGGCAGTCCGAGCAGCCGGGCCACCTCGCGGTCGTCGAGTCCGGAGGCGTACGGCCCGCGTACCGCGACGCGGAGGTCGCGCAGGACCATGCCGACCGCGGTGGCCACCCGGCCGGCCGCCGCGACGGCCCGCAGCTCGGCGGGGACGACGAGGAGCCCGACGTCGAGCTGGGCGAGGACCTCGGCGACGCCGTCGTCGATCCGGCGCGGCAGGTCGACGACGACCGTGCCGCCCCTGCGCCGGGCCGCGGCGAGCACCGCGCGGACGGCCGGCGCCGGTACCGCGACGCAGTCGCCCCGGTCCCAGCTGAGCACCCGCAGCGAATGCAGCTCCGGCAGCGATTCCTCCAGGGCGCCGCCCCCGACGCGTCCGCGCGAGGCAGCGAACGCGGGCCACCTCAGCCCGTCGGCGGTCTCACCGCCGAGGAGGACGTCCAGACCGCCGCCCAGCGGATCGGCGTCCACCAGCAGGCTGCGCTGCCCCTCCCGCGCGGAGGTGACGGCGAGCGCGCAGGCCAGCGTCGACGCTCCCGCGCCGCCCCGGCCGCCGATGACGCCGACCGTGAGGGCCGGCCTGCCGACGCCCTCGGTGACGTCGGCGATGCGGTCGACCAGCCACTGCTCGCCGTCGGGCAGCACCAGCACGTGGTCGGCGCCGATCTCGACGGCCCGCTGCCAGACCCCGGAGTCGTCCTGGTCGCGGCCGACGAGGACCACGCCCCGCCTCCGCACGGCTCCGCGCACGCGCCGCGCGGCGTCGTCACCGACGATCACGAGCGGCGCGGCCTCCCAGCCCCCGAGCTGTCCGGACGCCCCGCCCCCAGTCCTCCCGGCGGACACCCCGCTCTGCCCAGACGCCCCCGACACCGCCGGCAGCGAGTGGTGCACCTCCGGTGTGGCGCCGGCAGCGGCGCACAGGCGCAGCAGATCGTCGAGAAGTTCGGTGTCCTCGGTGACGATCAGCGGCCCGCTCCGCCGGCCTCCCTCGGTGGGCGGCGGATCGTGCGTGATGTTTCCGGCCATGGTTCGCTTCCCCCTTCGATTCGCGGCCGTGTGAAGAACCGGAAAGCGGTCCCCGTATGAACGGCCGACATGACGCGTCCGGCAAAGAGATCCGGCCGTAGAAGTCGGCGCGGCCCGGACGCATGGGAATCAAGGTGCGGCGAACGCGGAAATAGTGTGGATCTTGGTCCAAAACTGTGGACAAGTTGACGGTTGTGAATATCGCCGTCACTCAAACCGGTGACCCCCGGCCGGCCACCCCGCACCCCGCACGGGACTTCCGCAGAGCAGCCCGTCAACTACGCTACGTAGTCAATCATGGGCATGCCAAGTTGACCTCACGCGCCACCACGACACGGAGACCCGAACAGGAAGAGAGCCAGAAAACCCACCCGGACATGCGACGACCCCCGCCGGGGGGGAGAGCGGGGGTCGTCTCCACGGCCGACTCGGGGGGGGAGGAGTCGGACCGGGTTAGCACGGTCGCGAACGATCCGTGACTTCCATGGTGTACCCGAGAGCCCTCTCAGGCAAACCCACACGCCCCACCTTACGCCGAATGGGCTGCACCTATGCTCGGGGTCGTGGAAAACCACTCCTTGCCCCACTCCATGCCCCGCACAGCGGCCTTCTTTGACCTGGACAAGACGGTCATCGCGAAGTCGAGCACGCTGACGTTCAGCAAGTCGTTCTACCAAGGCGGACTGATCAACCGCAGGGCTGTGTTGCGTACCGCATATGCCCAGTTCGTCTTCCTCGCCGGAGGGGCCGACCACGACCAGATGGAGCGGATGCGGGAGTACCTGTCCGCACTGTGCCGCGGCTGGAACGTCCAGTTGGTCAAGGAGCTCGTCGCCGAGACCCTGCACGACCTGATCGACCCGATCATCTACGACGAGGCCGCCTCCCTGATCGAGGAGCACCACACCGCCGGCCGCGACGTCGTGATCGTCTCCACGTCGGGCGCCGAGGTCGTCGAACCGATCGGCGAACTGCTGGGCGCGGACCGGGTGGTGGCGACCCGCATGATCGTGGGCGACGACGGCTGCTTCACCGGCGAGGTGGAGTACTACGCGTACGGACCCACGAAGGCGGCGGCGATCCGGGAGCTGGCCGGGTCGGAGAGTTACGACCTGTCCGGCTGCTACGCCTACAGCGACTCGGCGACCGACCTGCCGATGCTGGAGGCCGTCGGCCACCCCCACGCCGTGAACCCGGACCGGGCACTGCGCCGCGAGGCTCTCACGCGCGGGTGGCCGATTCTCGACTTCCACCGGCCGGTGCGGCTCAAGCAGCGGATCCGGGGGTTCTCCGTACCGCCCCGCCCGGCCCTCGTCGCCGCCGCCGCGGTCGGCGCGGCGGCGGCCACCGCGGGCCTCGTCTGGTACGCGAGCCGGCGGCGGTCCGCGGCAGCCTGACGGCGCGCCGGCCAGGAGGGCCCTTTCACCCGCGTATGAGCGCAAAAGTAAAGAAGTGCGGCGAGCACTTCCGCTTGCTCGGGGGCAGGAGTACAAAGGAATCAACGGCCCGCGAGACCAAGGACATCCGAAAGGATCACCTTAGATAACGCAATTGGCCCCACGGACCGAGCATGGCCACTGGGCACCCACGCGACGTCGACCCGTCGATTACGGGCCAGCCGCACCAGGTGACGGGCAAAGTACCCGGCCTGATGGGCAACACATCGAGGACGCTTGGTACCCCGGTGGACATGCCAGCGGGGGGGGGGGCTCTCCGGAGACCCCCCGCGGAATCGGCCCGCTTTTGAACGCGGCCCCCCCCCCCGCGCGGGGGCGCGCGCGCCCCCACC
>NZ_JBHXNW010000003.1:0-6400 GCF_042717365.1 Streptomyces sp. NPDC058534 | reverse complement strand
GACCCCGCCTTCGGGCCAACCACCGGGCGTCGGTTTGCTCCCCGGGTGCACTGCCCGGGGGGGTAACCAACCCCCGACCCCCGCCATTTCTCTGCCCGATCTTTAGCCCGGCGCCCGCGCGTGCGCGCGTGCGAGCGCCCTCGCCTACGCCGCCCCCCGCTGGAGCGCCTCGCACACCGCCGTCGACTCGCGCGCGCCCAGCGTCACCCCCCTGCCGCAGTGGGCGATCCAGGCGGCCATGCCCTCAGGGGTTCCGGAGACGTAGCCGTCGAGCGCCGCCAGGTAGGGCGCACGGCCCAGTTCGGCGTAACCCACCTCGGCCGGGCAGACCGACTTGGGGTCGAGGCCGCTGCCGACCAGGACGATGCGCTCGGCCGCGCGCGCGACCAGACCGTTGTGGGAGGTGAAGGGCCGCAGGGCCAGGAGTTCACCGTGCACGACGGCGGCCGTCACCAGCGCCGGCGCGGAACCGCCCGCCGTGACCAGCGCGGCGAGCCCGTCCAGTCGGCCGTGCGCCTCCGCGGCGCCGGGCAGCGGCAGCTCGACGAGCGGCTCGTCCACCGATTCGCCCTCCTGGCGGGGCCGCCCCACCTGGTCGGCGTTGTCGGCGGCCGCCACCAGGTGCAGCCGGGCCAGCACCCGCAGCGGCGACTGGCGCCAGATGGAGAGGAGCTGCCCCGCCTCGGCGGTCAGCCGCAGGGCCGCGCCCACCGCGCGTGCCTCGGCGTCGCCGCTGAAGTCGGTCCGTCGGCGGACCTCCTCCAGGGCCCAGTCCGCCCCGGACAGGGCGGCCGAGCCCCGGGCGCCGCGCAGGGCTGCCTCGGAGGTGATCTCGTTGCTGCGGCGCCGCATGATCCGGTGGCCGTAGACGCGGTCCACGGCCTTGCGTACGGACTCCACGGACTCGGCCACGCCGGGCAGTGCGCCCAGGGCCGCGAGCGGATCGGCGGTCGCGCCTGTCGTACTCATGAGTACGACCCTACGCATCCCGGCGCCGCGCCCCACGAATGAGTGGTCTTCTTCACGTATTGCCGGCTCGTGTGCCACGTACAGCTATCGATCCACTACGCTTGGTGAACATGAAAATTGCTTTCGTTGGGAAGGGCGGCAGCGGAAAAACCACCCTGTCCTCCCTGTTCGTCCGCCATCTCGCCGCCGGCGGCGCACCCGTCGTCGCGATCGACGCCGACATCAACCAACACCTCGGGGCCGCGCTGGGCCTCGACGAGGCGGAGTCGGCCGGGCTGCCCGCGATGGGCGAGCACCTGCCGCTGATCAAGGACCATCTGCGCGGCACCAACCCGCGCATCTCCTCCGCCGAGAAGATGATCAAGACGACGCCGCCCGGCGAGGGCTCGCGCCTGCTGCGGGTGCGCGAGGAGAACCCGGTGTACGACGCCTGCGCCCGGCCGGTGGAACTCGACGGCGGGGCCGTCCGTCTGATGGTCACCGGACCCTTCACCGACGCCGACCTGGGAGTCGCCTGCTACCACTCCAAGACGGGAGCGGTGGAGCTGTGCCTGAACCACCTGGTCGACGGCCGTGACGAGTACGTCGTGGTCGACATGACCGCCGGCTCGGACTCGTTCGCCTCCGGCATGTTCACCCGCTTCGACATCACGTTCCTCGTCGCCGAGCCGACCCGGAAAGGCGTCTCCGTCTACCGCCAGTACAAGGAGTACGCCCGCGACTTCGGCGTCGCCCTGAAGGTCGTCGGCAACAAGGTGCAGGGGCCGGACGACCTCGACTTCCTGCGCGAACAGGTCGGCGACGACCTGCTGGTGACCGTCGGGCACTCGGACTGGGTGCGCGCCATGGAGAAGGGCCGCCCGCCCCGGTTCGACCTCCTGGAGGACGTCAACGGCCGTGCGCTGCGCGCCTTGCGCACGGCCGTCGACGAGACGTACGAGTCGCGGGACTGGGAGCGCTACACGCGCCAGATGGTCCACTTCCACCTGAGGAACGCCCAGAGCTGGGGCAACGAGCGCACCGGTGCCGACCTGGCGGCCCAGGTCGACCCCGGCTTCGTCCTCGGCGAGGAGGTCGCCGCCCCCGCGTGACCCACGCGCGGGGGTCCGCCGCGCTACTGCTCGGCGGCCGGCGCCCCGGGTACGCCCTTCGGCGCCGGTGCGGGCGCGGCCGACAGGAAGGACGCCCAGCCCTTCGCGGGGGCCTCGCCGACGCCGAGGGTGCGCAGCTTCTTCAGGACCTTCGGATCCTGTGCGTCCAGCCAGTCCGCGAGCTGCCGGAAGGAGACGCAGCGCGCCTCCTTCTTGTTGCACACCTGCTCGATGACCTCCTCGATGGCGCGCATGTAGGTGCCGCCGTTCCAGGACTCGAAGTGGTTGCCGATGATCAGGGGGGCGCGGTTGCCGTCGTAGGCCCGCTGGAAGCCCTGGAGCAGGCTGTCACGCATCTGGTCGCCCCAGAACTCCCGCTTGGCGGGGTCGCCCTGGGTGGTGGTGCCCGACTGGTTGACCATGTAGTTGTAGTCCATGGTGAGCTGCTCGTAGGAGTGGCCGGGGAACGGCACGAGCTGCATCGAGAGGTCCCACAGGCCCTGCTTCTTGGCCGGCCAGACCTGGTTGTTGACGCCGCTGCTGTCGTAGCGGAAGCCCATCTCGCTCGCGGCCTTCACGAAGTTCTTCTGGCCCTCCAGGCACGGGGTGCGGGCGCCGATCAGCTCCTTGTCGTAGTCGAACGGCAGGGGCGCCGCGTTCTTCGTCCCGGTGTTGGTCTTCCAGCTCTTCACGAACTGTTTGGCCTGGGTGATCTCGTCCTTCCACTCCTCGACCGACCACTTGCCGACGCCGCCGCCGGCACCGCAGAAGTGCCCGTTGAAGTGGGTGCCGATCTCGTTGCCCTCCAGCCACGCCAGGCGCAACTGCTCGACGGTGTCGGCGATGCCCTGCTCGTCGTTGAAGCCGATGTCGGAACGGCCCGGGGAATGCTGCGGCGGCCTGTACAGGTCCCGTTTCTCCTTCGGCAGCACATACACGCCGCTCAGGAAGTACGTCATCGTGGCGTTGTTCTCCTTGGCCACTTCGCGGAAGTGGGAGAACAGCTTCTGACTGTCCTCGCCCGCGCCGTCCCACGAGAAGACCACGAACTGCGGGGGCTTCTGGCCGGGCTTGAGCCGTTCGGGCCGTGGCAGGTGCGGCTGCGCCCCGGTGTACGCGGTGGAACCGTCGCCGATCAGGCGGACCGCGCTCTTCGGCGCCGGGGCGGCTTTCCCCTTTTCCCTCTGCGAGCCATGTGTCCCTTCGCGGGAACCGCTGTCGCTGTCGGGCGCGCAACCGGCGAGCGCGGTGGCGCAGACCGCCGCGACCGCGGTGCACGCGGCCATCCTGTGGGTGGTGGCCATGTTCCGCCCACCTTCTTCCTTCTCTCGGGCCAACGCCGACGAGGCGATGTCGGGTGCTGAACCGGGCCGTGCCGTCAGCGCCGTCAAGGTGACACGGAAATGAGAAGGAATTAGTACGACAAGCCGATGAAATAACTGGTTCACTCGGTCGAGCGGTCCATTACTCCATTTGCGCGAAAAGTCTATGCCTTTTCTTTACTCTGAATTACGCTTTGTTTACTGAGCGCAATCACCGAGCGACCGCGCAGCCCGGAGGAGACGGGAAAAGATGTCAGCCTGCGTCCCCGCCCACGCCGATTCGGCCCGTACCGAGCACGTCCACCCACCGCACGGCCCGCCGCCCCGCGGCCCCCGGCGCTTCCGCGTCGCGGGCGCCGACGTGTCGGCCGCCGTCGCGGTCTTCCTGATCGCCCTGCCGCTCTCCCTGGGCATCGCCCTCGCCACGGGCGCCCCCCTCCAGGCCGGGCTCGTCGCGGCCGCGGTGGGCGGGATCGTCGCCGGGCGGATCGGCGGCTGCCCGCTCCAGGTCAGCGGCCCCGCCGCCGGCCTCACCGTGGTCACCGCCGACCTCATCCAGCAGTACGGATGGCGCACGACCTGCGCCATCACCGTGCTTGCCGGCCTCGCCCAACTGGGCCTCGGCTGCCTGCGCGTGGCCCGCTCGGCACTCGCGGTGAGCCCCGCCATCGTGCACGGCATGCTCGCCGGCATCGGCGTCACCATCGCCGTCGCCCAGCTGCACATCGTCCTCGGCGGCACCCCGCAGAGCTCCGTGCCCGACAACCTGGTCGCACTCCCCGCCCAGCTGGCGAACCTGCGCCCCGCCGACGTGGCGGTGAGCGTGCTGACGCTGACCCTGCTGACGTTCTGGCCCCGCGTGCCGGGCCGGGCCGGGCGGCTCCTGGGCAAGCTGCCCGCCGCCCTGATCGCCGTCGCCGGTGCCACCGCGGTCGCCGCCCTCGCCGGGCTCCGCCTGCCCAAGGTCGACCTGCCGTCCTGGAGCAGTCACGCGCTGGCGACGCTGCCCGACGGTCCGGTGCTCGGGCTCGTCGCCGCCGTCCTCACCACCACGCTGGTGTGCAGTGTGCAGTCCCTGCTCGGCGCGGTCGCCGTGGACAAGCTGGTCGCCGCCCGGCCGGGGCTGACCGGCCGCGTCAAGCGCTCCAACCTCGACCGCGAGCTGCTCGGGCAGGGCGCCGCCAACATCGTCTCCGGATCGCTCGGCGGACTGCCCATCGCCGGCGTGGCCGTGCGCAGTTCCGCGAACGTGGCGGCGGGCGCCGTCAGCCGGAACTCCACGATGCTGCACGGCGTTCTCGTAGTGATCGCCGCGCTCCTGCTGGTCCCGGCCCTGGAGCTCATCCCGCTCGCCTCGCTCGCCGCCCTGGTCATGGCCGTCGGCCTCAAGATGGTCTCGCTGAACCACATCCGCACGGTGACCCGCCACCGTGAGGTGCTGGTCTACGCGGTCACCACCATCGGTGTGGTGTTCCTCGGCGTCCTGGAGGGCGTCGCCCTGGGCATCGCCGTCGCCGTCGGCGTCGCCCTGCACCGCCTCACCCGCATGCGCATCACCCACCACGAGAGCGAGGGCGTTCACCACGTACACGTGCGCGGCCAGTTGACGTTCCTCGCGGTGCCCCGGCTCAGCCGGATCCTGCACCATGTGCCCCACGGAACGACCGCCGTCGTGGAGCTGGACGGGTCGTTCATGGACCACGCGGCGTACGAGACGCTGCACGACTGGCAGAAGACGCACACCGCGCAGGGCGGCTCCGTCGACATCACCGGACGCCGGCCCGGCACCCGTATCTCCGAACCGGCGGACACGGACAACTGCCGCTGCCGCCCCTGGACCCCCTGGCGCAACCACCAGTGCGAACGCCCGCCCACCGCGCCCCCGCCCGGCACCGGCCGGCCGGACTCCACCGGCGACGCCGCCGACACGGCGTCCGGTTCGGCCGACGGACGCGAACTCGCGCGCGGCATCAGCGCCTTCCAGCGCAACACCGCCCCCCTGGTGCGCGGCGAGCTGGCCCGGCTGGCCCGGGAGGGACAGCAGCCCTCCCAGCTCTTCCTGACCTGCGCCGACTCTCGGGTGGTCACGTCGATGATCACCTCCAGCGGCCCCGGCGACCTCTTCGTCGTACGCAATGTGGGCAATTTCGTGCCGCTGCCCGGCGAGAAGGGCGGCGACGACTCGGTGGCCGCCGCGATCGAGTACGCGGTGGACGTGCTGAAGGTGCGGTCCATCACGGTGTGCGGGCACTCCGGGTGCGGGGCCATGCAGACGCTGCTCAGCGCCGAGCCCGGCGGCAGACAGACCCCGCTCAAGAGGTGGCTGCGGCACGGGCTGCCGAGCCTGGAGCGCCTGCCCGAGGACGACGGCACCCGGCCCCGGCTCGCAGGACGCGGGCCCGCGGACCCGGCCGAGCAGCTCTGCCTGGCCAACGTGGTCCAGCAGTTGGAGCATCTGCGCGCCCACGAGTCGGTGTCCCGGGCCCTGGGCGCCGGCGACCTGGAACTGCACGGCATGTACTTCCACGTCGGCGAGGCCCAGGCGTACCTGCTCGCCGGGGACGGCGGGGAGGCCGTGTTCCAGCGGGTGCTGGAGACCGACCTGACCGTCTGACCTCCCCCTGGGATGTGATGGGCGTTACAAAGGCTGAACTCGGCACCACCGGCGTCCGTGGGTACGGGTGACCAGGGCCGCGAAAGGAACGCGACAGGTCTAAACCAATTGCCCGTCGACCCTTGTCATCGGCCCCCCGGGTCTGATGAGCTGTGGCCTGGGACACAACGGACAACCCTGAGAAAGGGAGATGTCGTGAGCAACGAATCCTTGGCCAACCTGCTCAAGGAAGAACGCAGGTTCGCACCCCCTGCCGACCTGGCCGCGAACGCCAACGTCACGGCAGAGGCGTACGAACGGGCCAAGGCTGACAGGCTCGGCTTCTGGGCCGAGCAGGCCCGCCGGCTGGCCTGGGCCGAGGAGCCGACCGAGACCCTCGACTGGTCGAACCCGCCGTTCGCCAA
>NZ_JBHXNW010000002.1:204309-211962 GCF_042717365.1 Streptomyces sp. NPDC058534 | reverse complement strand
CCCGGCACCCCGCTGCCATCCCCGTCCCGGACCCCGGTCCGGGCCTTCCCACTTCCCGCCGTGCGCCCGAAGCGCGCACGGTCCCCGCCACCACCCCCACCAGGGTGGTCAAGCGTCCGGCGGGGCATGACACCCAGACACCAGCCGCACACCAGCCGGTGCCAGGTCATGAAGTACCCGCCCCCGACCCACCGGAAGAAGAGGACACCCTTCTCCCGGCCGGCCGCAGGCGGCTCTCCCACAGAATCTGTCGGCAACGCACCCACGCTGCCGAGCGGACCGGCTTCCACCACCTGCACGCCACCCCAGTCCACCCCCTCACCCCGAGGATCGGACCAGGGCAAGGCGACCGCACACGGCCACGCCGCGCCCGAAAAGCCCGAAACACCCGGGCAACCACAGAATTCTAGAGACGCTCTGGACCTGGTCGAAGAGGACGACGAGGACGGTTCGCTGCGCCATGCCCTCGATTCTTCGCCCGCGATGGCCGCAATGACGAGTAGCCCACCTTTCCTGCCATGTGGGCTCACCCGTGGAGGACGTACTGAGCGGTTGGTAACGTGCGTGGCATGACAACTGCCGCCATCGACACCCGCGCCGGACGCCGCTGCCACAACACGCTCAACTCGCTGCACTCGACGCACTACTTCTCGCCCGACACCGGCCGGGAACTGGCCGCCCTCGGGGTCACCGACCCCCGGGCCGTCAACTTCGCGGTGCGCGCCGCCGCGCTGGGCGCGGCCGGGGCCGGCACGGTGACGGCCGCCTTCTACAACTACAAGTACGAGCTGGTCGCCCGGCACGTGCCCGCCGTCTGGGAGACGGTCACGCCGGAGCAGGCCCTGACGGCACGCTCGCGTGCCGTCGACGCGACGCTGCGCCGCCTGCTGGGCGAGCAAATCCTGGCCTCCGCGGAGATGGCGGAGGCGGCCGAGCTGGCCCTGCGTGCCGCCGAGGGCTGCTCGCGCAGCGGCCGTCCGCTCTACTCGGCGCACGCGGACCTGCCGGTGCCCGAGGCGCCGCACCTGGCGTTCTGGCACGCGGCGACCCTGCTGCGCGAGCACCGGGGCGACGGCCACCTCGCCGCGCTGCTGGCCGCGGACCTGGACGGTCTCGAAGCCCTGGTGACGCACACCGCGACGGGCCGTGGCATGGCCCCGAAGTGGGTCCTCTCCACCCGCGGCTGGACCCAGGAGGAGTGGGACGCGGCGAGGGAACGGCTGCGCGGACGCGGGCTGATCGACGACGCCGGCGAGCTGACCGAGCACGGGGCGGAGTTGCGCGACGGCATCGAGCGGGAGACGGACCGGCTCGACACCGCGCCCTACGCGCACCTAGGCGCGGAGGGCGTGGCACGCCTGACGGAACTCGCAACGCCCTTCGCGCACACGGCACTCGGCGCGGGTGCCTTCCCCGCAGACCTCCTCGGCAAGAGCTGAGGACACGCCCGGGCACGCGTACAGGCATGACGGGCCGGTCCGGAGGTACCCGTACCTCCCGGCCACACGGGCCGGGAAACGAAAGGGGCTTCTCGTGTTCCGTGCCATCGCAGACGTGCTGCGCCAGATCGGTGGCGCAGTCGCCACCGTGGTGACGCTTCCCTTCCGGGCCCTGGCCCGGCTCTTCGGCGGGGCCTCGTCCTCGGCCCGCGGCCGGAAGGCCTGATCCCGCACCCCGGCGGCGGGCGGTTCCGTGTGGTTGCTCGGCGACGTGGACACGCGAACCGGGTTGTCCGGGGACGACGACGAGGCCGCTGCGGCTCCTGCTGACGCACGGTGGCCGCACCGGTACTCGTGGGCCGATCTGCTCGCCCCGGTCGCTGAACCGATCGACGAATGGCGCGTCGAGCGAGGCGAACCGCACACGGGCCGCGTCCAGTTGGTGGCCCTGGACGGAACTCGGCAGAGCGTGACCTACCGGTCTCTGGCCCACCACCCGGGTCGGGCACTCACCTCGGCCCGGCAGGGACTGCCGTTCGGGCGAAAAGGCAAGTGACCTCGCGCAGGAGGCCATGAATTTCTTCAACTCGCAAATCCGCCAGAGGGCACACAATTGTTGAGTCCGCAAATCTGGCAGAGGGCATATAACCCGCTCAGCCGCAACAGTATTGGCAAGAAACTCTCACCTTGACGGCGTCGTTGAGTTTGCTTATGGTCCAGGCGTTCAGGTTCCCGCCGTTCGATATCCGAAGGTGTTCATGACCGCGCCTCCAACGTTGCCGAAGTTCAGGCAGCAGTTGATTCTTGCCGTTCTTATGTTGTGTTCGCTGATGATCTGGCTGGACAATACCGTCCTGAGTACTGCGCTGGAGACCCTTGCAGACCCGGTCCGTGGACTGGGGGCCAATCCCGGTCAGCTGCAATGGGCGACCGGTTCGTACACTCTGGCCTTCGCCACATTGATGTTCAGTGCAGGCGCACTGGGCGATCGGTTCGGTCACCGGACTGTGTTCTCCAGTGGGTTGGTGATCTTCGCCGGGTCCTCGCTGTGGGCGGCGTACGCAAGCGATGCGGGCCAGCTGATTGCAGCTCGAGCTGCGATGGGGGTGGGCAGCGCGCTGATCACGCCTGCCATGATGGCCATCCTTATGTGGACCTTCACCGGCCCCGCGCGGGCGGCCGCGATCGGTATTTTCTCGACGTCGGCCGGTGTCGGAATGGCCGCCGGCCCGGTGCTGGCGGGGTTCCTGCTCGATCATTTCTGGTGGGGCTCGGTCTTTCTGATCAATGTCCCGGTCGCGGCATTGGCGTTGGTCGGGCTCGCCGCGCTGGTTCCGAATTTCCGCAGCCCCACTCTGCGACCACTGGACCCCGCTGGAATGTTGCTGTCGATCAGCGGGCTCGTGGCGTTGGCCTACGGGCTGATCCGGGCGGGGCAGGTGGCGGTGTGGAGTCGTACCGACGTCTGGGCGCCGATTGTTGTCGGTCTGGTTCTGCTGGCCGTTTTCGTACTCGTCGAACTTCGTGTCAAGGTGCCCAGTTTTGATCCGCGACTGTTCGCACAACGCACATTCGCCGGCGGCAATGTGGCGCTCGGACTGCTGCTCTTCGGTGTGGCCGCCATCACCTTCTATAACGCGTTCTACCTGCAAGGCGCGCTCGGATTTTCGCCGATGAAGGCGGGTTTGGCCAATATCCCGACCGCATTCGGCGCGCTCGCGGGGGCGCCCCTTGCCTCGCGCCTGGTTCGCCGCCTGCCGCTACGCCTCGTCACCGTGCCGGCGCTGACCGTGGCTGCGCTGACCATGGGCGGGTACGGGTTCCTCGGACTCCAGACTCCACTCGTCTGGATCGAGATCCTGTTGTTGATACAGGGTCTCTCGATCGGCATGGTGATCGGCCCGGTTACGGCCGCATTGATCAGCGACCTGCCGTTGGAACAGGCCGGTGCGGGATCGGCCGTCACCAACACCGTGCGACAGACCGGCAGTGTGATCGGAATCGCGGTAGGCGGCACGATCATGTCGATCATGTACCGACGTGCGATCGAACCTTCGCTGGAGGGTGCACCCGGTCCGGTGCAGGATCAGGCGCGAGTCTCCGCCGAACAGGCCCGCCACGTCGCCACCGTTGTCCACCGGCCCTCTCTTGCTCAGGCTGCTGATAACGCGTTTGTCCATGCCATGCACGTCGGCGCGGGCTGGATCGCGGTCATCGCACTCCTCGGAGCAGCTGTGCTGCTGGTTACCTTGCCCGCTGCCGGAAAGAAGAAGGGTCCGGTACCGGAGCCGGACAGGGCGCCCGAGGCGTCCAGTCACATCCGACGGGCCCGGACGACGCCCTGATCCCCGATTGTCGGTGCCACCTGCCACAATTACCGCGCAACCTCAGTGAGAAGGCGGTACGGGATCGTGACGACACCCGGGTCCAGCGGGTCCATGGCAGTAGGGTCCATCGAGAGCAGGATCGCCGAGGAGCTCGGCGTGCGGGAGCGGCAGGTGAAGGCCGCGGTGGAGCTGCTCGACGGCGGCTCGACGGTGCCCTTCATCGCCCGCTACCGCAAGGAAGCGACCGAGATGCTCGACGACGCGCAGTTGCGCACGCTCGAGGAGCGGCTGCGCTATCTGCGGGAGCTGGAGGAGCGGCGGACCGCGATCCTCGACTCGGTGCGCGAGCAGGGCAAGCTCACCGAGGAGCTGGAAGCGCGCATCCGCACGGCGGAGACCAAGGCGCGCCTGGAGGACGTCTACCTGCCGTTCAAGCCCAAGCGGCGTACCAAGGCGCAGATCGCGCGGGAGGCGGGTCTGGAGCCGCTGGCCGAGGGCCTGCTCGCGGACCCGTCCGTCGATCCGCACGCCGCGGCGGGCGCGTTCGTCGACGCCGGCAAGGGCGTGGCGGACGCCCAGGCAGCCCTCGACGGCGCCCGGTCGATCCTCACCGAGAAGTTCTCGGAGGACGCCGACCTGATCGGCGAGCTGCGTGAGCGGATGTGGGGGCGCGGACGGCTCGCCGCCAAGGTGAAGGACGGCAAGGAGGAGGCCGGCGCCAAGTTCGCCGACTACTTCGACTTCGCCGAGCCGTTCACCGCGCTGCCCTCGCACCGCGTCCTCGCGATGCTGCGCGGCGAGAAGGAGGACGTGCTCGACCTCGTCCTGGAGCCCGAGGAGGCCACCGAGGGACCGTCCTCGTACGAGGCCATCGTCGCGAGCCGGTTCGGGATCGCCGACCGCGGCCGGCCCGGCGACAAGTGGCTCTCGGACACCGTCCGCTGGGCCTGGCGCACCCGCGTCCTGGTGCACCTCGGCATCGACCTCAGGCTGCGGCTGCGCACGGCCGCCGAGGACGAGTCGGTGAACGTCTTCGCGGCGAACCTGCGCGACCTGCTGCTGGCCGCCCCGGCGGGCACCCGCGCGACGCTGGGCCTGGACCCCGGCTTCCGTACGGGGGTGAAGGTCGCCGTGGTCGACGCCACCGGCAAGGTCGTCGCCACCGACGTGATCCACCCGCACGTCCCCGCCAACCGGTGGGACGAGGCGATCGCCAAGCTGGCCCGGCTGGCCAAGGAGCACACGGTCGACCTGGTCGCCATCGGCAACGGCACGGCGTCCCGCGAGACCGACAAGCTCGCCGGGGAGCTGATCACCAAGCACCCCGAGCTGAAGCTCACCAAGGTGATGGTGTCCGAGGCCGGTGCCTCCGTGTACTCGGCCTCCGCCTTCGCCTCGCAGGAGCTGCCGGACATGGACGTCTCGCTGCGCGGCGCCGTGTCGATCGCCCGGCGGCTCCAGGACCCGCTGGCCGAGCTGGTGAAGATCGACCCGAAGTCCATCGGCGTCGGCCAGTACCAGCACGACCTGTCCGAGGTGAAGCTGTCGCGCTCCCTGGACGCGGTGGTCGAGGACTGTGTGAACGGCGTGGGCGTGGACGTGAACACGGCGTCCGCACCGCTGCTCGCCCGCGTCTCCGGCATCACCTCCGGCCTCGCCGAGAACATCGTCTCGCACCGGGACGCGAACGGTCCGTTCACGTCCCGGACCGAGCTGAAGAAGGTCTCGCGGCTCGGACCCAAGGCGTACGAGCAGTGCGCGGGCTTCCTGCGGATCCGCGGCGGCAGCGACCCGCTGGACGCGTCCAGCGTGCACCCCGAGGCGTACCCGGTGGTGCGCCGGATGGTGAAGACCGCCGGGCAGGAGGTGGCCGGCCTGGTCGGCAACACCTCGGTGCTGCGGTCGCTGAAACCGGCGGAGTTCGTGGACGAGACGTTCGGTCTGCCGACGGTCAGCGACATCCTGAGGGAGCTGGAGAAGCCCGGGCGCGACCCGCGGCCCGCCTTCAAGACGGCCACCTTCAAGGAGGGCGTGGAGAAGCTCTCCGACCTGTCGTCCGGGATGGTGCTGGAGGGTGTCGTCACCAACGTCGCCGCGTTCGGGGCGTTCGTGGACGTCGGTGTGCACCAGGACGGGCTGGTGCACGTGTCCGCGATGTCGAAGACGTTCGTGAAGGACCCGCGGGACGTGGTCAAGCCCGGCGACATCGTCAAGGTCAAGGTGCTGGACGTCGACATTCCGCGCAAGCGGATCTCGTTGACGCTGCGGCTCGACGACGAGGCCGCTCCGCAGGGCGAGCAGAAGAAGGAGCGCGGGGGCAACAGGCCGCCCAGGCAGCGGCAGCAGCGGCAGGGCTCCGGCGGCGGCGGGAAGGGCCGGTCGTCGGCCGCGCCCGCTCCGTCCAACGGGGCGATGGCCGAGGCGTTGCGGCGGGCCGGGCTGGCGTAGGCGTCCGGTGTGGTGGCGGGGGCGGGCCGCTCAGGCCGACGTCTCCGTCACCTTGCCGTCCGTCACCTCCAGGCGGCGCGTCACCCGTACCGCGTCCAGCATGCGGCGGTCGTGGGTGATCAGCAGGAGCGTGCCCTCGTAGGCGTCGAGGGCCGACTCCAGCTGCTCGATGGCGGGCAGGTCGAGGTGGTTGGTCGGCTCGTCCAGGACCAGGAGGTTGACGCCCCGGCCCTGGAGCAGGGCGAGGGCCGCCCTGGTGCGCTCGCCGGGTGAGAGGGTCGACGCCGCGCGCATGACGTGGTCCGCCTTGAGGCCGAACTTGGCCAGGAGGGTGCGGATGTCCGCCGGTTCGGTCCCGGGGACGCCGGCCCGGAAGGCGTCCAGCAGGCTCTCGGACCCGTGGAACAGCTCGCGGGCCTGGTCGACCTCGCCCAGCAGGACGCCGGAGCCGAGCGCCGCGTGTCCGGCGTCGAGCGGGACCCGGCCCAGGAGGGCACCGAGCAGCGTGGACTTGCCCGCGCCGTTCGCCCCGGTCACCGCCACCCGGTCCGCCCAGTCGATCTGGAGGGAGACCGGGCCGAGCGTGAACCCGCCGCGTCGTACCTCGGCGTCGCGCAGGGTGGCCACGACCGCGCCCGAGCGGGGCGCCGAGGCGATCTCCATGCGCAGGTCCCACTCCTTGCGCGGCTCCTCCACGACCTCCAGGCGTTCGATCATGCGCTGGGTCTGGCGGGCCTTGGCGGCCTGCTTCTCGCTGGCCTCGCTGCGGAACTTGCGGCCGATCTTGTCGTTGTCGTTGCCCGCCTTGCGCCGGGCGTTCTTCACGCCCTTGTCCATCCAGGAGCGCTGTGTCTGGGCCCGGTCCTGGAGGGCGGCCCGCTTGTCGGCGTACTCCTCGTAGTCGTCGCGGGCGTGCCGGCGGGCCACGTCCCGTTCCTCCAGGTAGGCCTCGTAGCCGCCGCCGTAGAGGTTGATCTGCCGCTGGGCCAGGTCGAGTTCGAGGACCTTGGTGACGGTGCGGGTGAGGAACTCGCGGTCGTGGCTGACGACGACGGTGCCGGCGCGCAGGCCGGTGACGAAGCGTTCGAGGCGCTCCAGGCCGTCCAGGTCGAGGTCGTTGGTCGGCTCGTCGAGCAGGAAGACGTCGTAGCGGGACAGGAGGAGGGAGGCGAGGCCGGCCCGGGCCGCCTGGCCGCCGGACAGGGAGGTCATCGGCTGGTCGAGGCCGACCGTGAGGCCCAGCGCGTCGGCGGTTTCCTCGGCGCGGTCGTCGAGGTCGGCGCCGCCGAGGGAGAGCCAGCGCTCCAGGCCGGTGGCGTAGGCGTCGTGGGGGGCGGGGGGGGGGCCCCCCCGCCCCCGGCGCGGGCCGCCCCCCACGAGGTGCACACGGGGCTGTACGCCGGGCGCCCGCCGGGAGCCCCCCCCCCCACACCCAGACA